>NZ_JBSRVI010000016.1:0-36349 GCF_055134445.1 Arcticibacterium sp. | reverse complement strand
CCATCCTTTGTTTTAATATCACTCCCTACAATTGATGCAAATGAGTTCAGGAAATCTAACTGTCAAACCAGCAAGTCGGATACTTGAGGCTGAATCTGCCCTTTCCAATAAGTAATAAAAGGAACACGAGTGCCTGCATCATAAAGACTATATTTCCCTCCTCTTAAATTTCCAGCTGGCTTATGATTTCCATTTCTGGTATCCGCTTCATCTTCATAACCATCATTTAAAACAGGACCATTATCGCTCGATAAAACAATAAGAGTATTTTCTAATAAACCCTCTGCTTTTAAAGTCTCAATCAACTGTCCAATACACCAATCTGCTTCAGCAATGGCATCTCCTCTTGGCCCTAAATCTGTGGTTCCTACAAAACGAGGATTTGGCGTACGAGGCACATGAGGTTGCTGTAAGCCGTAATAAAGGAAAAACGGATGTTCTTTATTTTCCTTGATATAATCTTGAGCTTTTTTCAGGAAATTATCTGCCATATCTTCATCTACCCATTTCGCAGCTTCTCCACCTTTCATGAAACCAATTCTAGGGATACCGTTCACAATACTGTTATTATGACCGTGATGCCATTTCATTTTTAACATTTCTGGATTTTCAATTCCAGTAGGCTCGCCTTCAAAGTTTTTCTCATAGCTTACTTCAATGGGGTCATTAGGGTCAAGGTTTTCGACTAAACCGTCCTTGATATAAACCGTAGGTACTCGGTCTTGCGTAGCCGCCAAAATATAAGAGTAGTCAAAGCCCACCTCTGTAGGTCCAATGTCAATACGTTGGTTCCAATCCGTATCTCCAGAACCTAATCCTAAATGCCATTTCCCTACTATTGCGGTCTTATAACCTTCTGTTTTTAACATTTTAGGAATGGTAACTTGTGCCGTGTCTATCAGCAATGGAGCTGAACCCGGTAAAATCTTGGCATTCTTGTTTCTCCAAGGATATTCTCCCGTTAAAAGTCCATATCTACTAGGCGTGCATGTGGCAGAAGTGGCATATCCATTCGTAAACCTGATACCACCATTAGCTAAGAAATCCATATTGGGGGTTTTTATGGCTTCGGCTCCATAAGCACCTACATCTCCGTAACCCAAATCATCTAAATAAACAACGATGATATTTGGCTTTTTCCTATTTAAAGCTTCTTCTGTGGCAGTAGATTTACAACTGCCCATCAGAGCTACCAGAGCCATGAGTGCAAAAACTAACTTTGAGGATTGATTCATTTTATAATTGTTCTATTTATTCTTTCAATTTGGATTCCATTTCTTTTGACATTGTGTGATAGCCAATTTCTACTCCATTTAACATTTCTTGGTAAAGTTCTGGCTTTTCCTTTTTCACCCACTCCAACAACTCTACAGCTGTGGCAGTAACGGGAATAAAAACATCTGATTTAGCTTTCATTTCTTTGTCGAAATGCAGCGTCTCTTTCCTCAGTGTTTTAAGTTGTTTTTTATATTTATCATTTGAAGCCAAATTTAATAATTCATATGGGTCATTTTCTAAATCATAGAGCTCTTCATTGGCTTTTGTACTAGAAAAAAACTGACTTTCTACCTCATTTAGCTTTCCTTCTTCTTTCAGCCTACGCATCACGTGCAATGCTGGACGATAAAACTCTAAATATGCCTGATGAGCATCTAAGGGAATTTCAGGCTTATCATTTCTTATATATTTCCATTTCCCAGAAGTTACTGCTCTTGATTGCTCCTGAATTTCGTCCCATAAATCTCTAGCGGCATAAACATATGGTCTGTTAAAGTCCGCACTAAATATTGGCTTACCCGTGACATAGTCAGGTATTTTAACACCTGCATAATCTAAAATGGTGGCCGTAATATCTGTAGAAGAAACTACATCCTTTTTCACTTCTCCAGCTTTGGAGCTTCTTGGGTCAAAAACAATTAAAGGAATACGAAGACCAGAATCATATAAGTATCCTTTGCCTTTAATATTACATCGGCCATTATCCCCTATAAAAATCACAATGGTGTTTTCAGATAGACCTTTGTCTTCCAATTCTTTGAAAATCATCCCGACCTCGGCATCCATATACTCTATCTGATCTAAGTATTTAGCCCAGTCTAATCTCACCACAGGGTCATTGGCCAAATAAGGCGGCATGACCACTTTGTCAGGATCTACAGGATGGGTGGATTGCTCTCGAATGCTATTCCACCAATCCCCTCTATGGGTTACATTTAATTGTATTTGAGCAAAAAAGGGTTGACCATTATTTTCAAAGTTGTCATATTGATCAAACAAACCAAACTTGGTTTTGCCATCCCACTCTCCAATAGCCTCATGCTTAAAATTGACATCCGTTTTACGTCCTTTGCCCTGTACACTATGATTACCCAAAACAGTAGTATAACCAGCTTTTCTCAGCCAATAGGTAAACGGTTTAAATTTTTCATCCAGCGGTACATCTCTATTACTCCTATGATTATGTGCATTTATTTTAAGCTGATGGGTACCCACCATCATAGAAGATCGACTTGGCGAACAGATAGGATTGGTTACAAAACAGTTATCAAATCGAACACCCTGTGCAGCCATCTTATCCAAGTTCGGCGTTTTCACTGACGGCATGCCATAGCAGGCCAAATCCAGACTCATATCTTCTGCCATAAGCCAGATTATATTAGGTTTCTCCTTTTGAGCCATAACTGCCTGACTACCTAAAAAGGCAACCAACAGTATCACTTTAAAATTTGCTTTCATTTATTCAATAGTTGTTTATTTCTGTTCTTACTGCTTATTAAAATCCACTAAATCAGCATCATAATCTGTTTTATTGACCCAGCCGGCTGGAACCTTCTCTCCACCCATATATCTATTATAATAATTATTTACTGGGCCAGCGTAAGGGTAATTATCGAAGAGCTGTCCATTGCCCAAAGTCCTTGGGTCGCCTTCGGCGACTAATTTATCCTTCATTTCTGCTTTCATACTTAACTTTAGATTTGCCCATTGAGCTTCATTGGCTAAATTATTCATACAGTACGGGTCTTCCTTTATATTATATAGCTCTTCATCTGGTCTTTTACCAAAATTCCATTGCCAATATTGCCAGTTTCCTTTATGCCTTCTGGTATCTAACAAATACGTTTTGGTCGGACTCCCGTCACAATTCAAATAACCCGTTTCTGGATTACCAGCGGGCCACCGGTCTGTGGCAAAATTATGTAGATATAAAAAATTGGCCTTTAGAATACCCCGAACAGGATAACCTTGGTCGTCTGGTCTTCCTATGTCATGCCTTTCTTTACCCATCAACTGAAAGTTTCGCTCTGGGTTTACCTGACCTTCCTTATCTGCAAAAAGAATATCGCTTAGACTCATACCGCTAAAATCTTGCATTTGAGAAGATGCTTTGCTAATCCCTGCCAGCTCTAAAAAAGTAGGAGCAAAATCTGCAAAACTTACTATATCCTCCACGACTCTTCCTGGCTTTTTTATACCATCAGGCCAACTTATGGCTAACGGTAAATGATTGGAATATTCATAAACCTGACCTTTTATTCTTGGGAAGGGCATTCCATTATCCGCGGTAACTACCACAATAGTATTTTCCAGTTCTCCTCTCTCTTCTAAAGTTTTTAACATTCTTTGAAGATGGGCATCAAAATATTCTATTTCCAAAGCATAGTCTAGCATATCTGCTCTAATACTATCCACATCTGGCCAAAAAGTTGGTACTTCATTTATATCACGTAAAGATTTTTTGCCATTTTTCAAGCCGGATTGAAATTCATAACCGCGGTGAGGTTCCTCACTTCCAAACCAAAAACAGAAGGGTTTATCTTTAGGTTTTTCAGCTAAAAAGGCTTCAAAGTTTCTGGCGTAATCGTTTTTTGAAATACCCGAAGTGGGTGGTACAGTGGTAAATTCATCAAACTTAGGTCCCGTGAGCTCCCTTGGTTTTTGTTTTATACTACCTGGGTCTCCTGGAGCCCAACCTTTAGCAACACTTCCCGTGAAATAACCATGCTCTCCTAATGCTTCTGCATAAGTTTTGAATTTTGAAGGAAAGTAAGGAGAGTGATTGGCCGCTTCTTCCAATAACCAGCTATTTCTTCCCGTAAGAATTACCGCTCTGGAAGGTGCACATTTTGCATTGGGCGTATAGGCATTTTTAAATAAAACGCCTTGTTTAGCCACTTTATCAAAAGCTGGTGTATTTACCCATTTACATCCATAAGCACTAAAATGATTCCAAGAAGCATCATCTGCTATAGCAAAAAGGATGTTTGGTTGTTTTTTTATTTTCTGACCATAGGCTTGGTTAAAAATCAAAAGGCTTAATACTAACAAGGTTTTTATTTTCATTTCTAATAAGGTTTGTATCTAAAAGGTCATATCTAAAAAAATCTGCTTCAATATGTCAATTTAGAAGTTTCGCCTGCTAAATTCCGACTAAAAAAGCATATAAGCATGTCAGACACCAAGCCAACAAATTACCATAGAAATACCATTTTATAAACTCAAATACTCAGCAAGTACCAATAGTTGCCAAATTTGAATCAAATAGAACCCTATTTAAGACATCTGCTACTTAACAAAATGCTGTCTCAATCATTTCCTAAATTACTATCACTTCAGTTTATAGGAGTAGCGTTACTTAAAAAGTCTGATAAAAGCACAATAACGTTTGCCTAAAAGACACCAATTAAAATACCTTTTTGTACATTGTACAGATAAGCCCAACCCTAAATGAAAAAATTAAGATTCCTTATCCTTCTTTCCTGTTTTTCTTTTCAATCACTGCTAGCACAACAGTTTGTTTTATTTGATGAAACCTTCGAATTCACAAAAGCTGATGCAGACAACGCCACCCCCAATAAATCTCATTATTATGTTATAGGAAAAAAAATCAACCCCGACAGGCCTACCGACTGGACCGCTCCTATTGATTATAGAAACGGTACTGTTCATATTCGCTTAGAGGTTTTTGAGAAGCCTAAAGGTAATGAGCCCACTAAATGGACGCTCTGCTATATACCAAACAAAGGTCAAGGAAACAATTATGGCTGCACGGGCACGGAGCTTTACTCTTCAGAAGGTGTTTATGAGCAAGATATCCCTATGACCTCCTTTTGGGAAAATGAGTCTATTGTATGGACAGAAGGTATTAAACAAATGGACCTCGTTATAAAAGATGATAGTGGCGGACAGGGTCATGCCCATAAAAGAGCTGACCATGAGCGATTTTTCCCAACCAAAGTAAGAATAACCATGACACAGGTGGCAAAGGGAGAACGTTATAAAAAGCCGTAGAAATAGAAAAAATAAATTTGAAAATATCATACGGATAAAACAGAATCGGCTACCTCATAAAAATGAAGTAGCCGATTTTCTTATAAAACAAAAATATCAAATCTCTGGGTAGCTATTCGGTTTTGCTTCTCTCATGATGGCATAAGCCACATCAAAGATGTCATCCTCATTTGGTTTTGAGAAATAATCACCGTCAGAGCCATAAGCGGGTCTGTGTTCTTTGGCAGAAATGGTTATGGCTTTAGAATCTAGAAACTTATACCCACCCTGCGTCTCAATAACCTGTTGCATCATATAAGCAGAAGTTCCGCCAGGCATATCTTCGTCAGCAAAAATGATACGGTTGGTCTTTTTCAAGGATTTAAGAATATCACCCGACCTGTCAAAAGGCAATAAAGTTTGTACATCTATAACTTCCATAGAAATACCTACTTTGTCCAATTCTTCACTGGCAGCCATAACGATATGACACATAGAACCATAAGTGACTATGGTAATGTCTGTTCCCGTTTTTAAAACTTCAACTTTACCCAATGGAACGCAAATGTCTGACAGGTTACTAGGAACTCTTTCTTTAAGTCTATAACCATTTAATGGTTCAATGACCAAAGCAGGATCATCTCCCGCAAACAAGGTATTATAAAGACCAGCTGATTGCACAAAATTCCTAGGCACGCAAATGTGCATGCCTCTTAAAGAATGTATCATAACGGCTAATGGAGAGCCAGAATGCCAGATCCCTTCTAATCTATGACCTCGTGTTCTTACTATCAAAGGAGCCATCTGGCGTCCAAAAGTTCTATATCTTAGTGTTGCTAAATCATCTGTTAAAGTAGCCAAGCAGTAATAAACATAATCAAAATACTGAACTTCAACAATTGGCCTTAAACCCCTCATCGCGGCACCTATACCTTGACCAATAATCGTATTTTCTCTAATGCCAGTATCATCTATCCTTAGCTTACCATATTTTTCTTGAAGACCTGCAAATCCTTGATTTACATCGCCAATTCCTCCAACATCTTCGCCAATGGCGAATACTCTTTTATCCTTTTCAAATAGGGCATCAAAATACTTATTTATAATATGATGTCCGCTTAAAACCTGCTGCTCACCTCCGTATTTTGGGGTTACTTCTTTTACATTTAAAGGAGAGGATTCAAACTCACTATAAAGATGTGTACTATAATTCTTTTCGTTTTCCGCAGTTATTCTCTTAACATAACTAGACAATGCCTCGGTATTTTTCTCCTTCATCAATACCCTCAAAGCTTTCTTTGCTGCCGAAATAGCATCTCTTTTATTAGGGTTTTGTTTCCCCAATAAGCTTTTCTTTAAAGTATTCAATGCTATTTTCTTAGGACTATTTTTTGCAAGACCATCTAAAAGCGTAACACACTCTTTTACATCTTTGTCTATATCCTTTCTTAAGGCAGACCAAGCCTCTTGCCTGGCATTTTTTGCCACCTCCTTAGCTTTTTTATCAATCTTTGAAAGCTCCTCTTCTGAGGTAATATTATTTTCAATAATCCACTCTCTAAACTTCTTGTTACAATCGTTCTCGTTTTCCCAGTTCAATCTATCTTTAGATTTATACCTTTCATGAGAACCGCTTGAAGAGTGACCTTGAGGCTGAGTCAACTCATAAACATGAAGTAAACAAGGGGTATGCTTATCTCTTGCAAACCTAGCGGCTTTCTCAAAAGCCTCTATAAGTTCTATATAATTCCACCCACGAGCTTTTATTATTTCAAAACCTGGTCCATCTTCATTGGACTGAAAACCCGCTAAAGCTTTTGAAATACTACTTTTGGTGGTTTGATATTCTACGGGTACAGAAATACCGTAGCCATCGTCCCAAATCGCAAAAATTACGGGTATTTGGAGTACTCCAGCCGCATTAATACTTTCCAAAAACATTCCTTGAGAAGTCGACGCATCTCCAATGGTAGCGAAACAAACCTCATTCCCATTGTTTGAGAAACCCTTTAGATCTTTTAATTCAGGGTTATTTCTGTATAGTTTTGAAGCATAGCCAATCCCAACACTTCTTGGAATCTGTCCCGCTGTTGGCGAAACATCCATAATCTGATTGTTAAGTTCGGTTTGCTTGAGCCATTTTCCTTTATCGTCCACCCAAGGATTGGCAAAATGACCGTTCATGGAACGACCAGCGGAAAAAATATCGTGTTTTATGTCGGCATGGGCGTATAATTGAGAAAAAAACTGAGTCCAGGTCATTCCACCTACGGCAGTCACAAAAGTCTGATCTCTGTAATATCCAGATCTAAAATCTCCTTTTCTAAAGACCTTAGCCATGGCTATCTGGGCGAGTTCCTTTCCATCTCCAAAAATGCCGAACTTAGCCCTGCCCATAAACACTTCCTTCCTTCCTAGAAGACTAACTTCCCTACTTTCCACCGCCAAGCGATAGTCATCAAGAATCTCCTTTTTATCAATAATAAATTTTGAAGAAATGAAAGTCTGCGTTGGGTTTTCGCTCATTCTTTAAGGTTATTAAAAGCTGTTTTCACTAAATTCTAGTGCATTAAGCGTATATATCAAAAAGTCTTGCAATTTACCACATTTCTTGAATATATCAATTTGACAAGCCTAGGCATTTCTTTGTTAATAGCCTGCTAACCAAAACCCCCTATAAACCCCTGAAAGACAGGTGGTATGTGTTTAATTACCGATTGTTACTTGAAAATGTGATGTATTGTTACTCAGATTGTGACCCGTTATGTTGCTTTTTATCCCTCTTATATTCTTCTATTTCCTCCCGTAGCATATTGATAATACTACTCTGTGCCTCTATCACCCTTAAGTAGGTTTTGTCCTTGTCAATATCATCTTCATTATTTGTAATATTCTTAGTTGGTGAGCTTTTGAGGTTATTGAATTCATCTAGCGTAATATCAAGCTTTTGGAGGTATTTAATAAGCCGGTAATCTTGAATATTAAACGAATTTATATCTCTAGATACTTGGCTCCTACTTATGCCCAAAACCCTTGACATTTCGGCGTAAGAATACCCCTTTGAAACTATTAAAAATTTCAATCTTTCTCCTTTGTTGAGTTTGTCCATTGCTCTAAAAGTTATACACACCCCATTCTCGGATGCTTGCATTTGTTAACACTTGTTGCATAAGTTTGTCATACCAATTCGGCAGTCTTAAACGAAATACGCAAATAGTATGCCATTTAGGACGACAAATCAAACAATTACAAAAGAAATGATAAAAAACTCTTTAAAAAAGCCAAATGAAATAGGGGAACATTACATTAATAGCACTCCGGACGTTCAAAGGCTATTTTGCAGCTATTTAAATACATATGCAAAATCGTACGGCATTGGAACCAACTTAGCTAAACAGTTTAGAGAAACTGAAATGTTCAAGCCATTGCATAACGTGAGGTTATCTGTAATACATGCGGCTAGGGATATTTTTCACATTAGCCTGGATTGCAAAATGGCGGCAAAAGAGCCGGTACATGCCAATATTCCTTTAAAACCTCAACAGCCATGATGGACTTAAAAAAGGAGGTTCATTTTATAAAATCTAACCGCCGGCTTGTAGCTCAACAACTGTATGATGCAGAACGGGAAATAAATCAACATTCAATAGATTTCATATGTACAGATGAAGGATTGAAACTTTATAAAAATGCCTTAAAATTGAGGCAATTGCATTTAAGCATATTAGAATTAATAACCCTATTTAATAAATACCTAGCACATGAAAAACGTATTCCCTCCGCAAAAAGCAAGTAAGATTTTCGGTAAAAGAAAACCACTAAGCAAAATTTTAACCCTAAGAGTTTTTGAACATGAAATTGAATTAATGCATACGGCATTTAGTAAAGCAAAGACTACAGATTTTAAAAACCTATCTGAATATTTTGAAGTAAAAGACCTGGTAAAAGATTTGAAATCAAAAATGGATAAAGAGCTTTTTAAGGAGCAAAGCCCTTTTGTTATCCACCCATTTTCAATTGAAGACATTGGCCGAATATCTTTTATTCTAGACTTACATGTAAAACATCACATTGCAATTTCTAATAATACGATATGTCGGAAAAATAAGGCTTTGGCAACTATTGCCGAGTTGAATAATACGATTGCCCAAACCATAATTGAATATCTGAAAATTAGTGAGTCATGAAACAATGGCAAAGCAAACAGCGATTGAAAAAGCAACCGACTTAAGCCCTACATATACGGCACTCCGGAAGCTACAAACCAAGTTCCAAAAAAGATTTGATGAAAGCTTTCTAGCTGATGATTTTGAAGACTTAGCCATTTTGGAAAATGCAATTGAAGCCTTTAAGCAATTTGAGGCAACACTTTGGCAGCATTGCAACGCTTTGCAAAATGCCAGCGGAAAAGACCGTAAAACAGACCTACAGACATTTACGGTTATAGAAACACAAAAACAGTACATAGCACTTTTAGAACGTAACTATTTGCATCTTCATGGACTTATTCAAAGAAACAACATACGTAAGCCAACGGCACCAGATTCCAAGCCTTAAAGAGTGGATAAAGAAAAGCTATAAAAGCCTTTCAGACCTTAAAGAGCCTACACCCTCAGACCTGGAAGATAAAGCCAAGTTAAAAGAGGTAGCTCAATTCATAGTTGCAGCTGAAAACATGGAAACGGTCATGGAACATTTTCAAGACCTCTTCACCATCTACATAGAGGCCTTAGATATGATAAAGGCAGAGAGTCCAAAGATTCATGAGTTTATAGTTGCTATTCACAAAGCTAAACACCTCCAAATACATGAAAAAAGAACGCATAAGGGAGCTTGAAGCCGAACTAGGCGGCATTCTGTCAAATAAGGAATTTGAGGCTGCTATGTCTTATCATAATCGCTTTGCTGTCAATTTGAGGCTTAAGAGAGTGAATATAGTTATTGCCCAACTTCACAAGGGATATTTGGAAGGGAAGCCATCCAAGTTCTAAAACGTGGTTTACTCCTATTGGTTTATCTCTACGTCGGTTCCCCGAATTTTTCAAAACACCAAAACGATACTGAATTGTATGCATCAGCTGACAATTCAAAAACTAAAATCCTGATTAAGAAAATGCATGAACTTAGACAAATAGCCCACATTACCCAGAAAGTGACATTGAAACCACATTCTATTTTGAAATGTGATAAATACAATCGCTTACCTGGTACAGTATCGGAAAATTCCCGTAAAAATCTTATGCAGGAAAAAGATGACATGAGTCAATATAATGGCTACATATCACCGGCCACAAAAAGGGAAATTAAAAAGCGTTTGGAGGTTTGGCTTAGTGCTATAGAACTTTCAAAGAATCTTAAGCAATCAAAAAGCTGTGTTAACCCAAGCGAGATACTACCCACTTTTGTAACCTTAACGCTTCCTAGCAAGCAAGTACATTCTGACCAGGATTTGAAAAAATACCTATTGGAAAGATTTATAAAATGGGTAACTACCCCCTCAGACCAAATAATAAAGTATGGTCCACTTAAAGGCCAACAGAAAAGTTTTGGCGTTCAGCATTACTTTTGGAGAGCTGAGCCACAAAAAAACGGAAATATCCACTTCCATATTTTGCTAGATAAATATGTTCCATGGGAAAGAATACGCCAAGAATGGAATAAGATTTTAGAAACGTTAGGCTACATTACCAGGTACAACAACATGCAGCGTTTTTTCTACCGCAAAGGTTTTAAAATAAGACCTGAGCAACTAGAACAGGACATTAGCCGCTACCAGGTTTATGCCCAAAAGCTGAAAGAGTCCGGTAAGATTCCTAAAGATTGCCCGGATGCCTTAAAATCTATCTTCAAAATAGCCTTTGAACAAAAAAAGGAAATTGACAACGGAGTTTTGAAAAAAGCCGCAGAACTCAATCAGAAATTGAAATATGAAGATGGCATGAAAAACGGGTTTAATAACCCAAATTCTACAGACATACACGGTATAAAGAACCTTGCCAGCATTACGGCGTATGTGATAAAATACGTCACCAAAAAGCCAGAAGAAAAGCCGGTGGAATTGGCCGCTCCTGAAAGCATGGTTTTGCACGATGGTAAAGAGTTTATAGTAAAAGAAAAACTAGAAACCGAAAACGGCCAAAAAATAAAAGTCAGATATTACTATGACGATACCATTCCAGAGTATGCCAGTGATGTTTATATTGATAAAAGCCCTGTAATAACGGAATTTGTAGAACGCCGGCTACGTGGCAACATTTGGGGAACTGATAAAGGTCTAAAGGCTAAAAAAGGAGAAAGCCCCGTAAATTATTTTGTAACGGCTGAGTCTGAAACATACCGCTACATGCTAGAAGATGGTTCTGAAAGTACCCTAGAACCCGGCGAACACATCAAAAAACAGAATGGAGTACTTAAAATATTTAAGACTGTTTGGGTTGATGATATGTTTGGAAATAAACAACGTCAGCACGTGTATTGCCGCGACTATGTGGAGCCTGTAAAAATTGCCGCAAAAGACCGTTTCCCAGCCCCAGAGGTTGAAATAAATACACCGGTTAAAGAATACTTAGACAAAGTACGCGAACTGTCAGACAAAAGACAGCTACAGCGAATAAAAGCCGGTTTAGGTGAATTCTTTGAACAGTTAAACGGTGAAATAATACCTATTGACCAACAGCTAGGAAAAAATAAAAAATATGTTCGTCAGGACCAAGTGTTAAAAGCCTTATCCCCTGAGCTTCACAAGCAATATTTAGAACATTACAAAGCCGTTTATCAATACTTATATCAAGCTTAAGAAATGAAAAAAAAGAGTATAAAAATTAGAATCCCTGACTAAGTGGAAACGCTAAAGTTTGGCGTGTATTTGGTAGATGTAAATGGCAATATTACCGACAACACAGAGCCAAATAAACCCAGGCTTATTACAGCCGACCGGCTGAAAGAGCCTGATTGGTTAGTATTCTACAGAACAGAACCAAGCGTTGATTGGAACCACTTAATGAAAGCAATATTTGAAGCCCAGGAAAGGGCAGAAATCAAACTTTTACAATTCAAAATAGATATATGAACCCCTCTTTAAAATATCATTTTATGCAACAAGAAATATTTAACATAGAGCCAATAAAAAAAACTTACAGAGCCTTAAGGCATGAAGTAGTAAGAAAAAGACAAAATGAAAATTGCGATACAGCACACCACCCAGACAGTAAAATAAAGCAAATAAGAAACGTACTTTCTGAAATTTGCGGATGGGGAGATTTGAGTATTTTAGAACTTTTTGCAGGACATGGAAACCTTACCAAAATTTATGCAGAATATGGCGAAGTTCTAGCCAACGAATATAAAAAAAAGGTATTTGATAGATTGGTTTTAAACGTGTCAGATTGTGCCTTAGTACATTGTAATAGAGTAGATAGTTTTATTGATTATCACCAGTTAATTGCTCTAAAACAGACATTTGATGTAATAGACCTAGACCCTTACGGCTTCCCAAATAGGTTCTTTCCTGATGTCTTTTTATTGATTGAAAAAGGTGTCATGTTTATAACAATGCCTAAACCGTATGTAAATATCTTAAACGGTATTACCCAGGCACATTTAATAAGTTACTACGGAGATTATAACCCTACCAAGGATAAAATAATAGAAAGAATTGCTTTGTGGGGTTTATGCCATTGGAGGCAGTTGGAATTGATAGATTCAATTGACTGTAAAAGTGTTTGGCGTTTTGCTTTTTCCGTGAAAAAAGTTAAGGCCACAGAGTACACAAATGTTAAAAATAGATAGACAAAGCAAATAACATGAAACCCACCCTAAAATCAAAAGCCATTTTCTGGTTGGTCCTGCTGTTAATCTATGTTTTGCCAGTTAATCACCTGGAAGGTTGGCCGCTTTATACCTGGATAGTTCTATGGTCAATTATTGGCTTACTGATAGCCATAAATTTAGAATTTACCTATGCCGTATTGATTTTGATAGAAAAACTTTACCAGAAAACTAGAAAAACGAAATGAAAAAGCCCTTTAAAACCTACTACGGAGGCAAAGAAGCCGCCGGTACTTATCAAACCATCATAAACCACATTAGGCCACACCATTATTTTTTGGAAGGATTCGGAGGTAATTACACCATTAGCCGTAAGCTGAAATGTAAAAGCCTGAAATTGATATCTGAAGTGAATACACAAGTGTATGAAAGGTACCCAGAAAGCGACAAGCAATTTCTTTTCTATAATCAAGACTATAGAGAATTGATAGATTTTTATATGAATAAACAAAGATTTGCCGAAAACATGGTCATTTATTTAGACCCTCCATACTTGCTAGAATCTAGGAAATCAGACCGTTTGGTATATAATTCAGAGTTTGAAACCATTGAAAAGCATACCGAAATGTTAGAGCTGGCCAATGCATACAAAAACGTTTGTGACATCATAATCTCACACTATCCCCACCCTTTATATTTTGAAAAACTCAAAGGTTGGAATTATCACGAATTTCAAAGCCAAACCAGAAACGGACCAGCCACGGAAGGCCTTTGGTTTAATTATGAGGTAGACGAATTAGCAGACTACCAATATTTAGGCACAAACAGAGTAGACCGGCAAAGAATAAAACGGCGAATAAGATTACTTAAGCAAAAAATCAAAGCCTTACCAACCTTAGAAAGAAAAGGCCTTTTAAAATCACTTTCAGAAATTAAATAAACATCAGCTGCAGAACATACAAAAGTGTATGCATGATATCACCAAAACAGAAATATGAAACCAAACAGAGCATTAATAGTAAAAAAAGAGTGGTTAGATAAAATTTGGGATGGCTCCAAAAAATGGGAAATGAGAACCACCAAAACAACCATCACCGGCCGCATAGGATTAATAGAATCAGGCACCGGCCTAATAGTAGGCGAGGTAGATTTAATAGGATGCGGCGATACGCTTTTATGTCTCCCGTACCTGGTAAAGTATCACCAAGTAACAGACCCCGAAGCATTAAAGAAATGGAAATATGCCTGGTTACTAGAGAACCCCCTAAGATATAAAACCCCTATACCCTACACACACCCAAAAGGTGCCGTTATCTGGGTGAAAATATAACACCAAGATAACCGGCCGTTTTAATGCCGGATTATCAACTGTTATGTTTTGCCCTCAATACAATTTTAAGACCAAATTATATATACAATGAACAAACCAACCTACAGACCCGTAAACCAATGTTTTAAGAAAACCGACAAAGTAAGAGCTTGTCACTTGCTATTTGAAGACTTTAAAGCAGAAAGAACCGACATACCAAAATTTCCTTTTTACATGTGGCTACAGGAAAACGAGCTAGAAGCCCACCGGGGAAAAGATGAAAAAGGAAATTTTGGCTATTGCCTGGAATATGTGGAAAAACCTAAATCATAACCCTTTCAACCGTCTTCCTGCTGAAATTAGGATAGACTTTTAAGAACAAATCAATAGTAATATCTTCTTTAGATTTTAAGCCCATTTCCGCCCGGATATGGGCTATTTTTTTGTAAGCCGTATTGGAAGTACAGCCCCAAAGAGTCACAATGTCTGAGGCGTAAATTACAGCACGTAATGCAGTAGATGAGGTAGTTGTATTATCAGACATAAGAGGCTATATTTTAGGGGTTTATAATAACCAAATTTACACAATTTACCCCAATTTTGCCCAACTTCACACCCTACATTTTTTGTTAATAACCTTCTGCCCGTAATTCGTAGTGTAATTCAATGTGTAATTCGCTTCGCAATTCACTACATAATTCTATAAACACTACAAAAATGACAGTCCATAATTCAGATAGTAATTCATATAGTAATTCGGAAAACGAAGAACAGGAGTTAACAGACATCAAAAACGACCCCGAACTACAGGAAACCGGCGTAGATAAACCGGTTCAAAAAAGTTTAAGGTTTGACGGTTGGCTATACCGGGAAATGATGGAAGAAATGGCCGCAGAAAATATTACAGATTTTACATCTTTTACGCTTAACAAAGTAACAAGGTCTTACCAACAAGCCGCCCGCATAAAAGAGCTAGAAAGATTTGGAACGGATGAAGCCCTAAAACTACAAGCAGAACTAGCCACAGCAGAAAATACCATTAAGCTTTTAAGAGCCGAAATTTTAGAAAGTACGGCCAATGAAGAAATTCAAAATCTCCAGGATGAAAACCAGGTCTTAAGAGATATTATAGAAGAATATACTTGGATGACTCCTACAGACATAAATGAAATATTATGCAACTCCTAAAATTTCTATTCCAGTTTCTTAAAAACCTTTTCACCAGGGATAAAAAAGAGATAGTATGTTTTTCTGGTAATACAGAAATGACAGACCGGGAGTTTATTGAGAACCATATAAAAGGAATGAGGTCAAGAATCCCCAAAGAAAAGCCAGTCAAGCCAAAAGAGCCAAAGCCCACTATTGCCGATTTAATAGCAGCCAGGGCAAAGTATAACACCGGAACCAAATCATGGAAACGGCCAAAACATAAATTAATCATAGTCCTAAATCAAACAGGATACCACTTTAAAGCAGTAAAAAATAAAACCCCATTTAATTAATCATGGACAATCAATATAAAAAATCAATCGAAAAACTTCTTTCAGGAATCTTTGAAGCCGCCGGCAAAGCAAACATCATTACCACAGACGGTATTAATTATGAGGTAGTGAATAAATCCAATCTCATAACTACCGGAATGGCTGAGAAAGACACAATTTTTGAAACGTTAAATATTAATCCAGGTGCTAAAATGATGATTAACGGACTTTTAAGCAGTTTTGGAGGTATGGCCGCAAAAGGCAAGGTCATAAACTTTGACTTAAATATTGTCAAACATGCTGCCATTTGCTTTTTCTCCGAAAATTCCCACTTGATAGAAGGATTACCGGAGCTAATAGAAAAAATCAAAATCGACTTAGATAGCCGTAAAACCAAAAAATAAAAATGGCAGGAATAAACGATTTTCTAAATCAGGGAAGTAAATCAACCCTAGAAGATGAATTTAGCAAAGAACAAACCTTTGTGGAGGCCGGCACCCACCAAATACCGGAAGAATTTGAAGAGGAAGAGGAAGCCCCACACCAGGCACCGCCCCACCGTGAAAGAAAGGTTTATGACGATTGGCTAGAACCGAAATTAACCAAAGATGAACTTTTGGCAAAAGCCGAAATGGAGGCTTTTAAATACGGTGCCATAATTACGGGTTCTTTGACAATGGGTTATAGCTTGTTAGGCTTAATGCCACAGCCATTAACACCCGGCGAAAGCTTGATTTATGATGATTACATAGTTTCAAAACACAGAGCGAGAAAAGCAAACGAAACTTACTTAATAGATGAAGCGGACGAAATACACGACATCATAAGACGCAAAAGAGACTTTGACAATTACACCCAGGAGGTGAAAATTGATAAAGAACAAATGAACATGCTTAAGAAAGCCATTTTTGTAACATTGAACGGCAAAAACGAAAGAGGCGAATTGGGTCAAATGAGTATTGCCGGTGCCGTGGCTTCAATAGCCATGATTAAGGCCGCCCCCAGGTTAGGCGAACTAATACCACTTGTGGCCGGCTACGTGAAAAAGGGAATTGATAAAATGCGTAATACTGATTAATGAGCCGAACCGCAAAAATAACGCTTCATGTAGGAGATAAAAAAACGGGTAAAACCTTTGAAAATCTCAATATCATCAGAGCTTATGTTTTGAACAAAAATAGGCCGGTTATAATCTTAAGCCCGTTACAACCTGAATATGAGATTTTTGAACAAATCAGCATTGAAGATTTATATCATTTTAAATCTAAGATAGTACCTAAGCAAATTGTAAGAATTACAGACTTAGAAGACGTTCCAAAAGTATGCGATTTGATAAATAAATATGTTAGGAATGCTTTGATAGTGTATGAAGATGCAACCCGGTACATAGAAGCCAACCCACCCAGGCAAGTAAAAAATTTACTTTACAATAACCGGAACTTAGGTTTAGACCTCCTTTTCATTTTCCATGGAATAGTTTCAGTTCCTAATATGCTTATGAGTACCGCCGACATTATTATTTTACGCAAAACCAAGGACAATTTTAATAAAGGCACCGTAAAAACAAAAATAGAAGTACACGAGGCCGACATTCTAAACGCAGTAGCCCAGGTAGCCAAAAAAAACAAGGAATTAAGCCGCAAGCATGCAAGCCCCACCGACCCCCTAAACGGCCTTAATTATGCATCAGAAGTATTAACATTTTAATAAATAGAACAATGAAAAAAATAATTTCAATTTTCCTCTTACTAATCAGCTTAAGCACAATAGCACAAAAGCAAATAGCCACATTTACCGCCGAAAAATACCCCGTTTATTTAATCGGCTTTGTGGTCCAGGAAACCCCAGATAAAAACTTTCTTCTTTTTAGAGGTGGAAACTTTCAAAATCATGAGTTAGTACAAAGTTTACCGGGAGTGCCCAACCTTTCAAACATCCTTCTAAATCAAACAGATTGGGCAGGATTAATGCAACCGCCCGTTGAAAAACTGCCTTCAATACCAGGTTATGAAGTGGCCTATTGTTATGATGTAAAAGCAAACGTAACCGGCTACGGACTAGCAAAAGAAAGCACAGACTACAACGCTTATAAAAACGATCCAAATTTGCGACTGTTTAAAAGCCTAAAAGCAGCACAAAAGGAAGTTAGGACCATACCAGAAACAATGCCTATAAATATTACGGTGCCGGTGCCCCCCGTTATTAAAAACCCAGAACCAGAACTAAAAGCCACAAGCCCGGCCAGTTTAGGCCGTGTTGGTTATCGTGACGGCCAAAGCTATTTTGAACTTCTAAAACAGTTACCAGGAGGCACCGCCATTTTTGATTTTAAAGGTCAGGCCGTAAACTATCCAGGTATTGACAAATTGCCAAACGGTATTTTAGAAAGAAATGGTTTGGTACCTATTGATTTGCCTACCCACTCCACAACCGCAAATTGGGAAGGAGGCACCGCCGGCATAGTTAGCCAGGTAAGTATGAAGCTGTTTGACAGTAGCGGCCGGTTGGTTTGGGAATTGTACGACACAAAAGGAGGTTTTCACACAAATTTCAACGGAGGACCAAGGGGAAACAATCACCCCGATGAATCCTTAAGATGGATAAAGCCAGATTTGTATACGCTGCATTATGAAAATATAAGCGAAAACAATAGAGTAATACAACGCTTTGAAGTAACCAACGATAGAAATTTACAGCCAGATATTTATATTCCGGCTAAAACTTCCAGAACCATAACGCTTGACTTAAGGAGCCAATTAAGCCAATACCATACATGGAAATTGAATTGTAATTTTTACACAATAGCCGACTAGAAATAAGTGTTTGAATATGACCACATTGATATTGATGGAATACCTCGCTACAAATCACAATTAGCGGAGTACTACGGCTATCAAACCACTCATAACTTTAACCGTGGACACATGGCAATAGTATATGAAGAGTTTAAACGCTGTTTAATACCTTATAATAAAAAATTGCATTCATACACGCCCAACCAGTTAAAAATTATAGTAGGCATTTTAGGGAGAAATTAAGCCCGTCTAAACCCCAGACACAAAAAACATTTAGACGGATATTTAGACGAACTTTAGACATTTTATTTTAGGATTTAGGGTTGACCATAAAGCCGGCAGAATATTTCAGCCGGCTTTATTTTTGCTGTCAGTTGGAGCTAAGACCATAACAATTAAAAACCTTTACTATCTTTAAAACAAAAAAAAACGCACATGAAAAAACTCTCTATTTTAGCCCTATTGTTAATTTGCTTATCATGTATAGAAGATGTACCGCCAGTAATAGCCGATTTTAGCTATACAGAAACCGGAGAGGGAGGATATTACTTTCAAAACGAATCCACTAACGCCACTACTTATGAATGGGATTTTGGAACAGGAGATAGCTCCACAGAAGAAAACCCCTTAATACGTTTTACAGCAAACGGCACTTACACCGTAACCCTAACAGCCAAAGGCGAAGGCGGCCAAAACTCAAAAACCAAAACCATAAGAGTAGAATCTGTACCCACAACGGGCCAGGCTCTTTTTTATACCAACTGGTCTGGGGCCGGCTATGTTGATATTTATGTATTTGGTGAAGTTAAAGGAGTACTGACCAAATACTTTACCTCTGGAATTCCTACTTGTAATACGGAAGGAACCGTAAGTGTAACCCTACCAGGAGGAACATATAATTATACAGCTATCTCTTCAAATGGCTCAAGGTGGGAAGGAACATTCACAGTAATTAATGGAAAATGCACACCAAAAGGTTTGACAAACTAAGCCCTTTGGCATCTTTTTTGCCACTATTTAAAAATACTTTGGCATGAGAATTTGTAAAATTCAAATTTTCTCACCTCCTTTGAAATGCAAAAAACTAGACATAAAAGCATTTCAATTTGATTCACTATGAATCTTTGAAAAAGTGCCGCATCCCTACTTATACCTATAATGGGTATCGGGAGCCTTTGTTTAGGGCTTTGCAAATGGGTAGTGCGGCACTTTTTTTTGTACCCGCCGCTAATGCAAAAACTAAACATATCATGTCAAACAAATCAAACACGCTAGAGCTAAACGCTTATCAAGCCTACTTTTTTAATGAATTCTTTTCAGACCCTAAAATGCGTAACACCTTAAACAACTTAAGGCAAGTGCAGGAAGGTGTATGCCATAATTCTATTTTTATAGATGGCGTATCTGTAGACCCTCCCGTAATGGAAGATTTAGAATACCTTATAAACTGCCTAGAAGAAATGTGGCTATGCCGAGTAAAAGAAACCACCGGCACTCCTTTAATTCCAGATGAAAGACCTTATAAGTTTCACTATGAAATTCAAGAAAGCACAAACTTAATGGTAGCGACATGATTGTCGTTAGCATATGAACCCTTTAAGATGTTACCGACAAAAAAGTCGGGAACATACCCCCACAAAAAGCCATTGATTAATTTCAATGGCTTTTTTTTATGCCTAAAATCTAACTAAAAGCTTCTTTATATGCGTGAATGGCTGCGAATTGTACCGTTTTGAGAAACTTATTTTTTTTTGTCTTGCATATTTGAACCAGACAATCATACATAGAAGAGACATGAAAGGAAAATTCTTTTTCAACCAGGCCACGGCCAGTTTTGTAGGTTCTTTAATTGCCCTCGCTATTGTAGGCGGTTTAGCATATGTCATTTATAAGAATGAATACACCAAACCCATAACGCCGAAAGTACCGGAGCCAAAACCAGAACCAGAACCAGAACCGGAGACAGAAGAGCCTGAAAAAGTAGTACCTAAAAAGACTACAAAAAAAGTAGAACCGAATGCCAGCGATAAATCTAAGTGAGAACAGTAAAGAAGCCTTAGAACAGATTCTATCAGAGGCCGGCGGTGAAGCTGTAAACCAGGTAGCCGTTTTAGTGGAGGCATGGAAAAAGAAAAATGGTTTAGTGGGTGCTGTAATTCTTGGTCCTAACGGTGAAGTTTACACCAACGAAACGACAAGGGAAAAAGCAGAGAGAGAAGCGGCTGAACTGTTAGCTATACAAGAACAGGAGGCGGCTAGTAGTAGAAAAACGATAATAATTACAGTAGTGTCTATAGTTGCAGTAGTGGGCATAGGTATCTACTTAATAAATAAAAAGAGGTAAATCCTTTTCTTCTAAAAAGGATTGTCTTCGGTCGGGATGTGGTAACACTCCCGGCAGATATTAATTAAAAAGACAAATGGCAAAGACAAAGAAAGGTTTCATTTATCAGAAGACAAACGACGCACAAAACGAGATTTTGGCACGTAAGAAATTCAAGTCTAAAAAGCTTAATGAAAAGGAATTTGTAATTGAAAAATTTAAGTCTGGTTTGTTCCTCATTTCAGAGTTTGGAGGAATAGACGAAGAAACAAAACAGCCTATTGAAAAGGGTGTTGAATGCAAAAGAAATTTGGCAGAGGTTGCCGAATATTTAGGACTTTCTAAAATCATAATGTAATGGCAAAGAAAAAAGCGAAAGCAAAACCAAGAGCAAAGGCAAAACCAGCCACGGCAAAGCAAAAAAAGGCTAGAGCCGCATTCTCAGCGAATGCTAAAAAGGCTGCAAAGTTGGTAAAATCCGGGAAGGTTAAAACGCTTAAAGCGGCCTGGAAACAAATTAAAAAATAGGTTATGGCGTGGATTGCGGCGGTAGCTGCCATAGTGCCACAGGTGGTAAGTTTAGTAAGTGGTTTAACTAAAACTAAACAGTTAGCCTATAATCAGGAAATCGCTGAACTAGCCGCAAATAAAGAACTGACGGCCGTACAACTCGAAAAAGAGCTTTTAATTATAAAAGCTAACATAGAGAGAGACCGGATAGACGAGGAAACGAAACAACAACAGCAACAAATTATTGCGGCGATTGTGATAGTAGTTATTCTTAGCATTGTAGCAATTATAATAACTAGAGAACAAAAATGACATTTCAACATTTAGCACGAACATACCGAGACGGTCAGGCAGTAGGAGAAGGCTATTTTGCCGAAATCATTCGTTTTGATTACGAGAATGAAAGAGTCTTTATTTTGAAACCTAAAGAAGGTGGAAGCACTGGTTTTAAAGTTAGGACTAGAGAAAATTTGACTTCTGTTTTCCCAGATGGTTTGAAACGATTCCCCGTAGAATATTATCCATTTGTAATTACAGATGCTGAGGCAGAGGAAAGCACCGGAGCTATTGTAATTGCAGCTAGTGGAGAGTCACCGCCAGAATATTCTTTTGGTTATATAGTTTCTAATAGTGCTCTTTTAACCAATATTGGAAACGCAACGCTTAACTACCTGAATAGCACAAATACAGTTAAAAGAGCGGTTTCTTTATCGGCTATTCAAGGGGTTAATTCAGCCATTGAAGCGGCAAAAAAAACAACAAACTTGGAGGCGTTTAGTAATGCCTTAAAGCAGACATTTAGACTTAAATAAAACATTTCATCAACAAACAAAAAACAGAAAATAAGTTATGGCAGTATCAGCATATTTTGACGCCACAGGCAGAGGAACCCCAGGACAATTAAGAGACGGTTCTGTAATTGGTATAATTAGAGATTCCAATACCGGGGATTCTTCCGCATTTGGGTGGAAAATAAGAACCCGTTATTACATGGGTAAGTTAGTTTGTGAGCTTATTCAATATTCTACAGCTACCACGGCCGTAAGCGGCCAAGAGGGATATTCGGTAAGAGGTAGAGAAACGCTTTTGGCTTCAAATGCAATGGTAGTGGCTTTAGGAACTACCAGTATTAACAAATTTGCAACTGAGGCAGAACTAGCGGCAATGAGGCTTGCACCTGGCGACATTATTCCAAAAGCCCCAACAGACGACGAAATTCCGTTTGAATTAGATGCTGATTTGCATGTCTTGAAAAAAGACTTGCCCTTATCTGATGTTGAATTTGTTCAACAGATTGGTGCAAGTAATTTACAAGCGGCCTTAGTTGCCGGTGCATCAGCTACACCATCTACAACCTCAAGCACTACCACAAGCGTTTTAGGTATGAATGTAGACATGAGCCAGGTTGTAAAAATCGGTATCGTGTTGGTGGTATTGGTTGCGGCTTACAAGTTCGCACAAAGCCAAGATTGGATATAAAGATTCCTTAGATAGTAGTATATAAGCAAAAGCCGCCGCACATGCGGCGGCTTTTTTTATTCAAAAACAAAATGCCAGTACAAGCACCAGAAGGAATAGAAACGCCGTGGGATTACTACCCATTCGCTACCTTTCTCGTGCCGTCATTGCCGCCAATACCAACTATGGAACAAGAAATAATTCAAACGCAAGCCGAAAAGCTACAGGCTGAAAACCTGCAAATAATAGAGCAGATAAAACTTGTTATTATTCAAATCAAAATTACTGGTGGAGATAATACGGCCAATAAGTTAGCCAAAAGTTTAGAACAGGCCACTATAGGATATATGAATTTGGATTATGTAAATCCGGTATGGCCTACATCTAAAAACAAAAGGTTTGAGATATACGGCCTAATGGATGATATAAGGGTTTTAGAGGCACAATATAGGTTAAATGTATATTTCTTAAAAAGGTTGAATCCTGCTTATGATGGTGTACCTATTATTACCAGTCCAGAAGATGCCATAAAGGCAAACATTAACCAGGGATTGAACACCGCCAACCCCGTAAATACGGGATTCGGCACAGGCTTACAAACAAACTTTGCAGGATATACCCCAACAGCGGCCGACGAAAGCGGCATTAATTGGCTTTATGTGGTAATAGTAATTGTGTTGATAGGCGTAGGGTTTGGAGCTTATAAATACTTAAAGTAATCAAAAATGGATATTAATAAAGGTGATGTAATATATGCAAGGCCGGGAATTTCAGCAGCCTATTATTCGCAGCCAGACCCTAGCAAAAGAGCCGGTTATTTAGATGCAATAAACGTAGAGATTCCACCGGTGTTAGGAAGCTTTACCGGAGCGGTTAAGAAAAATGTGAACCTTGAATATTTAGAGATTTCAAGCGTGGTAAATGTGACTACTTCTAATCCAAGTCCTCAAATTGTGTACATCACCACACATGATTTTGATGAATATTGGTTAAGAGAAGCAAAAGTAACCGCAACGGCCCCACCCAGCACAACACCAGGCACAGAACCAAGTCTAGAAGATATTTTAGCAGGTTACCCAGGCACCGGCACACCAGACACAGGCACAGTAATAAACCCTTATGACAGGCTTGATTATAGTTTAGGTTCAAACGGTTCAAATATTACAAGTAACACCCAATGGCTTATTTATGCATTAGTGGCGGTTAGTGTTATTGGTTTGATTACGGTTATTGTAAGAACACAATTCAAAGATTAAAATGGCAAGTAATAAAAATAGTACAAACGGATTTTCAACGGGAGCGTTGGACATGCTTATATATGTAGGAATGGGCGTTTTAGTCTTGATGTTCTTTAAAAACTATATTGTGCAGTTTGTGGAAACCTTAAGACAAGGCAAAGCTGATGAACTAGCCGACACCATAGGAACCGGAACCAACAGAGCGGCCGAACATGCAAGCCAGTTAAGAAACGCAATGAACCCGTCAGGTTCTGAAACAATGAGAAAGTGGGATGGAACAGACGAAGCCGCCATATTTTCAATAGCTCGAGACATTACAGACTTTCCGGCAGTAGCGGCGGCTTATAGAACTCTTTATAGTAGTGCGTTAACTACAGACCTAAGTGATGAATTAGGAAGTTCAGACTATGCCAAATTTATAGGCGTAGTAAATGGAATTGGTGTAAAAAGTATTGATTACGGAGCCGGTACCACAACCCCAAGCACGAGCCCAAGCCCAACTACAAGCACTACAAGCACTACAAGCAAAGATAAGTTTGCACCTGGAACGCCCGTAAAGACTACGGGAGGCGTGAGCTATGGAAGCGGCGTAAACATTAGAAGCTACAGCGATATTACTAAAATAGTTGGTAACATTCCTAATGACCGTTACGCCGGTATAGTGGAAGCAACTATAAACTTTACCAATACCGCTTTAGCGACAAAAGGAAGGTATGTTTTCCTTAAGGATATGACCAAATCTTATTTTAACGATGGTGAATCCACAAGAGGTTGCATTTATGAAGAACTTTTAATAAAACAGATATGAACGAAAGAACAGGAGCGTTCGGTGACATCTTAGATGTATTAACCGGAGAAAAAAAACCAACTGCAAACGTGATTACGTCAGCAGATGAAACATGGAGCGGCCTAGCCTTAAATTTTTGGCTATATGGCATTTTAGCTTTTGCGGTTGGTGTTGTGATTTGGAAAGTTTTAAACAAGTAATTAATAATGTATTTAACTATTAATGATTTATCGGCCATTTATATCAATGCCCCACTTTCGAGGCTTGAAAAGGCATTGCCGTATGTAAATCAGACTTTAGAAAAATACGAGATTAACACCCGTTTAAGAATAGCGGCCTACCTGGCACAATTGGCCGTTGAATCTGGCGAGTTCTTTTATTCTAAAGAAATTCACGACGGTTCAAATTATGAAGGTAGATTAGATTTAGGTAACATTTTTCCCGGAGATGGGAAACGGTTTAGAGGCTTTGGAGATATTCAATTAACAGGCCGGGCAAATAATCAAGCCTATGGCGATTATATAGGTTTAGATATTACCGGGAATGCTACCAATAGAGAAAAGTTAGCAGAGTACCCACTTAGGCAAGATGTAGCCGGATGGTTCTGGACAGAGTTTAAAGCCCTGAATAAATATGCAGATTTAGGGGAATTGGAAAATTATAAAATAGTTAAAGGCGTTTGGTATTCTGCTTTTGAATATTTGACTTACATCATTAACGGAGGGCAAAACCACATTACAGAACGTAAAGCATATTACAAAAGAGCTTTGCAAGTGTTGCCGGTTGGCTTTGACAATGTGATTGCTATTAAAAAAAAAATTCCGGTGCAAATCGCTGGAATGCCGACGGTACTATTAGGAATTTTTATACTCTTGGTTCTTGGCCGCATATACAAAAATTATACAAATGGGTAAACTTAACGGCGAAAAAATAACGCAAATACTTCTCTTCTTGGTAGCCATTACTACCATTTGGAGAAATTTAATAGATATCAAAGAAAATCAGATTGATAAAAAATGAAAATATTAGTTGAAAACATACCGGATGCCATAGCGGTTTTAAGACCACTTACCACACTTACAAGTTGGAAAAGGTTTGGAGATGCTAATAATTTGAGTCGTGCTATACGGTCAAATTACATTTCATCAAAAGGAACATCTTTAGATAAGATTGCTATTGAAATTCAGGAAGCTACCGGGACCAATAAAGACGAAAGTTATATTATTGAGGACTTTATTGAATTTGCTCATAAATACCCAACAGCCGCAAAGATTAACGGCTACTTAAGAAAACGTAAAAAGGAGCAAACCACCAAAAAATCTAAAGTGATAAGGTTGGGCATGGTGAATCATAAAGAACTTAAATGTTTGGTTGGTTCTATCAGAAAACAGCTTTCAGATTCTGAGGTAATCAAAGAAACCCAGGAGTTTATAGATTCGCCAAAATACTATTTTGGAAAGTTGCTAGAGGTGAAAGCTTGTAGGTCAGATATATTTTCATATACCGAACGTAACCAGTTACGAATTATAAAGGCAGTTAGAACGGAGGTTTTAAGAGCAAAACCACCAAAGAAAACTTTCAGCAAGCAACAAAAAGGAATAGCCGGAATAAATAAAGAGGTAGTAAGGTTAGCACATTTGGACGGAAAGGCCGGCAAAGCCTTAAAAACTGCTAAAGTATATTACCAACAAGCCGCAAAGCAGATATTTTAAGATGAGCAGAGAGCAGAAAAAAATATTAAAAAAGGCTACCGGTTCCACTTCTCAAAAGAAGGGATTAAAAGACCGCTATAAGCAAGATACACTTAAACAGAAAGTTGGTGTAAAAGTGGCTTTGTATATTGAAAAACTAACAGATAGCCCAGAAGGTGCCAACGGCACAAGGTTGGACCAGTACTGGAAAAAAAACACCGTCAATTTAATTGCTCATAATTTCTTTGACCAAAACAGACTACCAAAAGGATTAAACCCATTTGATGCAAAAAGCATTATTCAATTTTTCGGCTTAAGAGGCATTCAATTTGGTAACTGGTTAAGCCAAGAGGATAGATATAATTATATGTTTGGATTGGCCGCAAGCCTATACGACATGAAAGTAATTTTAGGATTACCATATAAAAAAATGGGATTCAATGGCAAATTAACCGTTTCGCTTGGTGCTAGAGGTTCAGGGCGTGCAAGTGCAACATTTTACCCGTCACTTTTTGCCATTAATCTAACAAGGTACCCGGATGGTTACAACACTAAGTTTTCGCTAGACAGGAAAGAGGTTTTAAAACGTAAGGCAGAGAAATATGAAAAAATGTTGCTCAAAGGTGGTATTGGTTCTTTCTCCCATGAATGGATGCATGCTTTAGATTTTCACCAAGGAAAAGGAGATTTCTTAAGCGGTGGGCATTCCACCAGGTACACCATAAATAAGACAAAGTATTTCGGCAAAGGTTTAGAATCAGATTATGAAAAGGTTTTGGCTGAAGTTAACACCAACACCAAAACTGACTTTTCGAAATCGAAATGGAGGGAGCAATTAGACCAAACTTTGGACGGGTCGCCAATGGGTGACTATTTCAAAAGTAGGGTAGAAATAATAGCCCGTTCTTTTGAAAGTTATCTGGCTGTAGAAATGGCAAAAAAAGGCATCAAGAATATATTCATCAGTAAGCCTAAATATGAAGCATTTATTTACCCAACGGCCAACATGTTAAGAGCCGCAAAGCCACATTTTGACAATATTATTAAAGCATACCGAAACGAAAAATAAATATGAAAACCTTACTACTCATTCAAGACCAATTATTAAAATTCATTGCATTTATATTCAATATCCAACTTGGATTTATAAGCGTAATAGGTGCCTTTGTGGTCCAATATATTTTTGATGATTTTCAATATTTAATATTTCTAGGGATTGCCTTATTATCAAACGCAGTAATGGGAGGATGGGCAGCTGTGAAACAAAAGAACTTTTCAATATCTATTTTCTTTACTGAATTGGTTGTTAAGTCTGTTCTATATATGATTTCTCTAATTGTATTACACCAACTAACTAGAATAAGCATAAACGGTGAAAGTCTTGATTGGCTTTCTTGGTTATCAGCCCCGGCACTATTTGGTTTTGTAGTTAAAGAGGGTTTAAGTGCTTTTGTGAATATTGAAAAGGTTAAGCCTGGTTTTATACCGAGTTGGATTGTCTCGAGATTGACTGAATTTAATAATGAAGGTAAAATTTCATCTTTGGCACCAAATGAATGAAGAAACTAAAACCAAACTAATAAGCTACGGCACCGGCTTAATGGTGATCGTCTTTTTAGTGTTCGCAAATGGCAAATATCAAAAGGCGGTGGGCTATAGTGAAGGGCTAGAGGCCGGCCAAAGTCTTTATGCTGTTGATAGGGAAATAATAGTACAATCGCTTACCGATAAATACGAGGCACAAAGAAAAATACAAGAATATGAAATCAAAGAATTGGAAAAAGGCCGCTTGTCAGAGCTTGTTGATAATACTAAGCTTACTGAGCTTGAAAAGTTACGGGCAATCAACGACCTATTCCGACAGCCTTAAAACTGTAACGGAATTTGTAAAGAATGCACCGGCTATTTTAGATTCTTTGACTGAATTAAAATATTCAAGAAAAAGAGAAAAAATGTATCTCCAGGATATACAAAATTGTATTCAATACCGGGAAAGCATTAAAGAACAATTTGATTTAACCATTGCCGAATTTAAGACGGTTGAAAGTAATTGGAATCAAATAAAAGACCATTACCGAGTGAAGAAAAACGGTAAAGTAAAAAAGAAGTTAACAGTAGGTAAAGACATTGCAAAGGTTGCAATTGGTGTATTTATAACATTGATAATTATATAATAAAATGAAAGGAATAATTAAAATATTGCTATTTGGGGTTGGTATTATGATACTGTTTAAGCTATTAAATGATGAAGGTGAAATTCCTAAACTTTTGAATGAAAAAACAAATCCAGAGCCACAAAGCCCAAAAAATTTGATAGTACGAAGTAACGGCGGCGGTGTTAGGGCTAAAACTTATGACAACATAAGCCAAATAGACATAACAAATCCAACTATACATAAACTTACTGCCGGAACAATTCATAGTTATAGTTATGAAATTGAAGGTGGTACATGTGCCATTTCTATAGATGGAAATAGTATGAATTACGCCGATGGGAAATTTGGAAGCGATACCGCTACAGAAACATTTAAGCAGGAAATTATTTTTACACCGGGTGCTGGTTGTACCGTTAGAATTAAAACTATTTACTAATAATGAAAAAAATATTAATACTTCTTTTGTTGCCCATTTTTGCAATTGGGCAAAGTGTACAAGGAACCAACAAACCACAATCAATAAGGGCTACTTTAGTGAATGGCCTATATGTTGGTACTGGTCAGGATACCGAAAATGTAATTCTTGGAAAAAACGCAATGACCAAAACAACGGCCGGCTCTTTAAATATTGCCATTGGCCGTAATGCTTTGCGTTATTCTGAGAACCTGGGAATGGGAGGGCTAAGAAATAGTAAGGGGAATACTGTAATTGGTACTGATGCCATGAGTTCCGGCCTATTGGAAGGTGAATATAATGTAGCAATAGGTTATTTAAGCCAGGAAAAAGGCCTAGAAAGTTATTGTAATGTAGGTATAGGTATAAGAACCCTAAGAGATAATTTAGTGGGTAAATATAATACTGCCGTTGGTACTGATGTACTCCAAGTAAATACCGCCGACCATAATACCGGCCTTGGTTCTAAAACATTATTGGTAAATAGTACAGGCACCGAAAACGTAGGTTTGGGGCTTTCTAATTTGTATAACAATACCACCGGGTCTTATAATAGTTCCGGCGGTTCTCTTTCTTTATATTCTAATATTATCGGTTCTTATAATACCGCATTTGGATATCGCTCTCTTTATACTAACATAGCCCCAGGTAATACAGCATTTGGAGCATTCACATTAATATCTTTAACAAGTGGCACTTATAATGTAGCGTCCGGCTATCAAGCGGCCTATACTTTAACAACGGGAAGTTTTAACGTTATTCAAGGTTTTAAGGCTGGTTATTATATTACAGGAAATAGTAATGTTCTAATAGGTTCTAACGCTGCGGAAAAGGCAACCGTTGGGGGTTCTAATGTAGCCATAGGTTATGCAGCCGGCACTAATTATGATGATGGAATTGGAGGCACCGGAGATGTGACAACTTTAAACCAGGCCATTATAATTGGTAATTCGGCAAAGACAAAAGCGGCTAGTAGTGGCAATGAAATTGTAGTAGGGAGTAGTGCAAAAGGAAGGGGAGATAATACTGCAAGGTGGGGAAATTCAAGTATTACAAATCATTACTTTAGCGGAAAAATAAACCTTACTGATTTAAATACTGCTCCGGCAACAAATGCCACAACATGCACCGCCGGCGAAATTAGAATAACAGATAGTTACATTTTTGTATGCACTTCAGCAAATAGCTGGAAACGTGCCACACTTTCAACGTACTAAAATTATGAGTAAACCAGTATACATGCCGTCACATGTTACGGTAATGAATAATCACGCCAAAACATGGGAATTAGAAAAACCAGTTCCGGCAAGAATTAGGATTCTTAAAAATGGCGTGGTTATTTATGAACATTATTCGGATGGTGTAGGGAGCCAACAAAGCGACAATCATCCTCTAAGAGATGAAGCCATTACAGCTTTGGCAAATTACAAAATGGGAACTAATGTAGGCCGTTTAGAATTACCGGAAGGGACCTATACATTAGAAATAAAGAATTTTATAAATGGTACCAAATATGATATTATAGGGATTTTGCAGGGTGAGAATATACCCACAACACCATTATTAAAAGCAAACCCAGGCACTACGGTAACCGCAAATTTTAATATTGATAATAATAATGCATGGTTTAAAATAAACATGTGGCAAGCGTGGCTGAAACCAGATGGAAGCCTAACAATTGACCCTCGAGATGTAGGTATAACCGCTGATAAAATTAGAAATTATTTTATTGAAGAGGCGTTACCACCTCCTATTAAAACAGCAGAGCCGCCAGTTTCATTGCCAGACCCAGGAACGCCGCCAGACCCAGGAACACCGCCAGACCCAGGAACGCCGCCAGACCCAGGAACGCCGCCAGACCTAGGAAAACCAGACCCAATATTAAGTACTAATATTATACCCGGTACAGTATTTAGTGTAGGATTCCTAAAGGCTTATTTTGCTGAGCGAACAACTGTAGAATTAATTGTAATAGCCATATTGGTATTTGCAGTCTTTAAAGTTTTGACCAACTTATTAAAATCTTAAGACCACCCTTTTAAATCTTCTTGATTAAAAGAATGGGCATATTTCCGGATGTACTTAGCGGTACTATTTGCGGATTTATGCCCGTTTTGATTTTGGAGCATTGCTAAATTTCCGTTTGTAATTTCATAAAGTGAAATATTACCGGAATGCTTGAAGCCGTAAATGGTGTAATTATCATCAAAGCCAAGTTTGTCTTTTAACAGTTTGAAGCTTTGATAAAAAAAATGTTGGTTCACTACTTTTACACCAGGCACCCCACCGGTACCAAAAATGTAAAAGTTTTTAGGATAGTTGTTAATTCCTAACTCTTCTATTAGGTCCGTTAATTCTTCCGGCAAAATTGGTTCTTTAGAATGATTTGATTTATTATTATCGCTTCCAATTCTCAACCTATCCCCTTTTATATCTCCAATTTTCAACATTCTAAGTTCTTTGTGCGGCCGGCCAAAGGTGAAATAAATTAACTTAGTCATTAGGAGCAATTGAAAATCATTTTTGTCTCTTAAGTAATCCCATATTAGTTTTCTTTCCTCCCCGGTGTATGGCGTATGTTTATCTGATTCCTTAACAGTTATTTTATATCGTGCAAATGGGTTTGTTTTTTCAATATTGTTCTCATCATAATACCATTCAATAAAAAGTCTAAAAACAGTAAGGTATAATCGAGCTTTTGAACCGTTTGCCATCTCACTTACCAATAATTCGTTATAATAGCTTTTGGCATGACTTTTGTCAAAGTGTTGCGTTTGCATCCTTTCAATCTTATTTTCTATTAGAAAGTTATCCACATGTTTAAAAACTGATGTGTATATTCTGATAGTCTCTTTTGATAGTTTTTTAACGTTCTTTTGGTAGTCCAAGTAGCTTTTAAAATCATCTCTAATCGACATCTTAGCGAGCTTGTTTTTCATGCCAATTTCAGAATCAAAAACATATCCTAAATGGAGCTTGTTGTTAATGTCAGCCATCAGGGTATTAACCTTGTTTAATCGCTCTTTATGTGCTTTAATATGATTGTACTTTTTCAAGTCAACTTTTTTAAGTTCATTTGTTTCCAGATGGGTAACATAAAAGCGAATCATCCAATTTTTACGAACATCACGTTTGCCATTTTTGGGCAAAGGGTAAAGAATACACTCCCGGTACTCCTGCCCGTGGACGTTCAAAAAAGTTTCTTGTCGTGCTTGCATTGTTCCTGGTATTGTGACTTTAAAGTGCCTAATAGGTTTAAACAGTTACAAATTAGGCTTATAACTTTGTTATTTGTTAATAGCCTGTTAAATATTTGTAAGCAAGCACATTTTGGATGTTAATTTGTAAGGTAGTCTAATAAAATATCAAAATACAAACTCAAAGAAAATGAAATCAATGAAAAGAGTATTATTTACAGTTGTTGCTATAATGGCTTTTGCAGTGGCTTCAAACGCCCAGGGTGTACTTAAATTTGAAACAGAAAAGCATGATTTCGGCACACTTGCTGAAGGTCCAGTAGCTCTTTATTCATTCAAGCTTACCAATACAGGAACTGCTCCTGTAGTAATTTCAAGAGCTATGGCTTCTTGTGGCTGTACTACTCCAGAGTGGAGTACTGATCCTATAATGCCTGGTGCATCTAGTTCTATCAAAGTTGGATATAACACTTCTGGTCGTCCTGGTAATTTCAAAAAGACAATTACGGTAACTAGTAATGCGGAAAACGCTACAGTGATATTAACTATTAATGGTTCGGTAACTCCGAAGTCAAAAACCAAATAGTTTTTAATCAAGAATTAATTGAAAAGGACTTATCCGATGCGGGTAAGTCCTTTTTATTTTAAAGTCTCCTACTAATTCTTAGTAATTTTGGGCTTTCATTTGACTCTTCATATCATCACCAATACCAATTAATGATAGATTCTCTTACAGCAAACGCTTTTTACAAAACCGAAATAAAAGTACAATGGTCAGATATGGATGTGGCTCGCCATGTGAACAATGCAAACTATTTTAAATGGGCCGAATCTGCCAGAATTGGTTTCTACGAAGCTCTAAGTTCTGTAAATCTAAACTTTGAAAATATAAGCATCATTTTATCTTGGCAGGATTGCAAGTACTTTGCCCCAGTAACCTATCCAGACACCATCATACTTACTTATGATATTATAAGTTTAATGCAAGACCGGATTACTGGTGAATGCAGAATGTATTCTGATAAAAACCAGAAAATAGTAGCCATTGCTAAGAGTACCGTGATGGCTTACGATTTCAAAGACCTAAAGAAAACGAATATTCCTGGGCCTTGGAAAAAAACCATGTTAGACATTTATGGAGAGGCTATTCTTAAAGAATAGTCCTCTATTCCCCTTTAAATACGGCATTTCGTTTTTCTAAAAAGGCTGTAGCTCCTTCTCTAAAGTCTTTGGTAGAGGTAAGATATTCAAAGTTTTCCATTTCTGACTTAAATCCATCTCTTTTACCATCATAAAATGCATTTACACTGTCTATTACCTTAGCAATAGCCAATGGTGCCTTCTGACTAATCTTTTTCAAAATCTCCATCGCTTTAGGAACCTCTTCGCCCGGGCTAACCACATGATTTGCCAATCCAAGCCTATGGGCTTCCTTGCCGTCAATCATGTCTGCAGTCATCATCAGCTCCAAAGCCTTTCCCTTTCCTACTAATTGACAGAGTCTTTGAGTACCCCCATAACCAGGAATTAGCCCTAATTTAACCTCTGGAGTGCCAAACAAAGCCTTTTCTGAGGCCACCCTTATATGACATGCCATGGCTAACTCACAGCCGCCTCCCAAGGCAAAACCATTAACAGCGGCAATAACCGGCAAATGGCAGTTTTCAATAGCATTAAAAACCACGTGACCTTGCTCTGGACTGAAGGTCTCTCCTTCTTCCACCGCAACGAACTCAGAAATATCGGCACCCGCCACAAAGGCTTTTTCTCCGTCGCCAGTTATTATTACTCCCGAAACATCAAGGCTTCTTAACTCCTCATTAAAGAAATCTAAAAGCTCTTTCATTAATGTCTGGTTTAAGGCGTTTAACGCCTTTGGTCTTGATAAAACCAAAATAGCTACCCCGTCTTCAATGCTAACACTTATCGTTTCAAATTTTCTCATTATTTCTATCTCTTTATATTTCAATTTTCAAAAACCGGTTTGCGTTTTTCCATAAAAGCCGTAAAGGCTTCAGTCAAGTCGTTTGACAATAACATTGAAGCATTCCAAGCTGTCATATAGTTTAAAGATTCCGCAACACTATGATCCCTTTTGTACAACAGCATTTCTTTGGTACCTCTAACGCTTAAGGGCGATTTAAGAGCTATTATTCGGGCAATATTATCTACGTATTCTATCATGAGCTCCTTTGATGTAAAACTTTGATTGACCAGTCCTATCTCCGCTGCTTCTTTCCCACTTACCTCTCTACCTGTGTATGCCAGTTCGGCGGCTATTCCGGGATGGATGATATTTGGCAATCGCTGCAATGTGCCTATATCAGCCACAAGACCTAAATCAATTTCTTTTATAGAGAAATAGGCATCATCTGTACAGTATCTCATATCACAAGCCGTAGCAATATCCAAACCACCACCTATACATGCTTTATGAACGGCCGCGAGAACCGGCTTTCGGCATTTTTCTATTGATGTTATGGTTTGTTGCAATTTAAAGATAAAACCTCTTAGAGCTTCTCTTTTCCTACCTTCACAGGGGATGGAAGCAAACCGCTGAATGTCCATCAGCGTTTCCAAATCAATACCTGCACAAAAGTTTTGTCCTTCACCAGACAAAACAATAACTCTAACTTCTGGAGTGCTGTCCATTTCCTCAAAAACCGCTTGCATTTCCTCCCAAGCTGGTAAGTGAAGAGAATTCGCCTTTTGAGGTCGGTTAAACCTAACATGAGCCACATGAGCGTCAATGTCAATTTTAAAATGTTCGTAATTCATGTTGATGATTTTAGGATTTAAACCCGCTTTATGCATTATAAAATCTCCCGATTTTATCGGTACCGTAGCTAAATTACTTCAAATCAGTTCGTAAACACACTTAAATTCAATCACCAAAACGGTGCTATGCTAATCTCGTTTAAATGCCTGATTTATTCCACTTTAATACTTATTACGATTCTCCAACGCATAAACCGGATTAAACAAATATATCCTTTCTGCACACGTCCTCAAAATACATTCTACATTCACATTTTTCAAATGTGCAAACCTCATAAATTGGTTTTTAAAAATAAATTGAAACATCACAAAAAATAATGAATTTATAACTTATTGTATCTCAGAGAGATGCATTTAAAAACAATCAATGGGCAAAAATAAATGTAAAAAAATACCATCTTTTTTTAGTCAGGGCTTGCACACGTCCTTAAAAGCGTATACTTTTGCATCTCAATTCGGAAACGAAGTCAGAATTCCTTCTTAGCTCAGCTGGTTAGAGCATCTGACTGTTAATCAGAGGGTCCTTGGTTCGAGCCCAAGAGAAGGAGCAAAAAGCAGCAGAAATGCTGCTTTTTTTTGTGCCCTTTTGGGTCATTTCAGCTATAAAATTGGTGGACTTTCATTACCCTCCCTTACGGATAAACCTCCACCTATATCACTACGCCCGTTTGAGGGCTTTAAAGGAGGCTCTTTTACACTAAAAACACAATACTGTATTGTGACATACAGCAACAAAACATACGGCTAAGGAATCCCAAGAGAGTCCATCTCCCTTTTTAAGCCGCTTTATGCATTTGGCAATCTCCCTATAGTTATCGGTACCGTAGCTAAATTGCTCCAAAACAGTTCGTAAACCCATTTAAACTCAATCACTAGAACCCTTCGACAAAAAGCTCAGGGCAAACTGCTATGCTAATCTCGTTTAAAAGTCTGATTTATTCCACTTTAAAACTCATTACCATTCTCCAATACATAAACCGGGTTTAAAGGGACCAAGAACAAAAGTAGGGGGATAGCTGTTAAATTCTGAATTTTGGAGAAATTTAACATCTATAAAATTGGAAGAACTAGTAAAGCTATTGTTGCCCGAATTGTTAGTCGATAATTTCAATCTGATAAAGGTCGATAAGGATA
>NZ_JBSRVI010000015.1:0-74586 GCF_055134445.1 Arcticibacterium sp. | reverse complement strand
TTATTTTGCACCTGAGCTTCAAAATGTTGGCATGATTACAGACGCCACTTGGGACGACATTGACAACGATAATGACATAGATTTGGTGGTAGCTGGAGAGTGGATGGGTATAACCGTTTTTGAAAACCAAGGAAACAGATTTGCCACATCTGAGAAATATAAATCCCTCTCAGAGACTACTGGCTGGTGGAATAAGATACTCATAGTAGATATCGATAATGATGGTGACAAAGATATAGTTGCAGGAAATTTAGGTTTAAATTCTAAGCATAAAGCCTCCAAAGAATATCCACTAGGCCTTTACTCTAACGACTACGACGGTAATGGTGTCATTGACCCTATTTTAACCACTTTCTATGATGGCAAAGAAGTTCCCGTAAGAGGAAGAATGGCATTTATTCAGCAAATGCCAACCATTGGAAATAAACTCACCACCTTTAAAGGCTTTGCATCAAAAAATATCCAAGAATTACTGGGTGAAGGTTTTAAGAACAGTAGGAGTTTTAAAGCTTCGGAGCTAAGGTCAGGCATCTTTATAAACGACGGAAAAATGAACTATAATTTTCAGGCGTTTACACCTCAAATTCAGACCTCTGTAATTAACAGCATCCTATATGAAGATTTTGATGGTGATGGTTTTAGTGATTTACTGATGGCCGGAAATAATTACCCCTGCGAAAATGAAACCACAAGAATGGATGCCGGAAATGGATACCTCCTCTTAGGAAATGGAAAAGGAAAATTCACTTTTTCGCAAAATCATAAAAATGGATTTTGGGCACAAAAAGATGTAAGAAAAATGGCCTTGATCCATTCAAACGGAACCTCAGGTGTATTGGTTGGAAACAATAATGACGTTTTGCAGCAATTTAAATTTAAATAATCCGTCTTCTGACATCTTAGATAATCCTAAAAAGATTCAACCCGGTTTATGCATTGGAGAACTGTAACGAGTTACTAAAGTGTAATAATTCAAATATTTAAACGAGATTAGCATAGCGTTTACCCTGATCTAATGTCGAAGGGCTATGGTGATTGGGTTTAAATGGGTTTACGAACTGATTTGAAGCAATTTAGTTACGGCCCCGAAAGCTATCGGGAGATTTTCTAATACATAAAGCGGGTTCAAGCACTCTACCTAGCTGACCTAATCATTTTATGAAAGATAAAAGCCATCCCAGTAAAACTGAGATGACTTATTTTATGTAAACATATACGACAACAGAATATGTTTACTGCATTTGCATTCCTTCCATAGATGATGCGTTTCCTTTTTTCTTAAACATATTAGCATCCATTTGACCAAACCTGAAAGAGAAGTTTAATTTGATTTGCTGTGGATTATTCAATCTATAATAGGTCTGCGAAAAACCATCACCACTTGATACTTGAGTATTTCCTCTGGTACGGAAAATGTCATTGGCAGATAATGTCAAAGAAGCCACATCGTTTTTCATAAAGCTCTTTTTGATGGCAACATCTACACCGTAGAATGGCTCAATATAACCTTGAGAAGAACTTTGAGCAGTGCTAGGAGGCCCAAAGCTTTGTCCCTGAGAAACTGGAAGGTTAGTTTTTCCTTGATAGTCTCCAGAAAGCTGAATCACCCATTTGTTTTTCAAACTAAAGTTGTTGTTAATCTTACCGAAAGTAGTCCATAAAGCATCCTGAGAAGAATTATTCTCAATATTCTCCGTGTTGATTCTAGAGTTATAGAAGTTCACATTCGCTGTGAAATCCCACCATTTTTGAATCTTATTGGTATAAGTTATCTCTGCACCATAGTTTTCGCTAGAGTTAGCATTTACATAAGTATTAATCAAATCAAGGTTTCCACTAATTGGGTTTATTTCTTGGCTTAAATATCTAGTAATTAAATTGTTGGTGTGCTTATAGTAAATAGAGGTAAGAAAAGTACCTGTACCTTTTGACTTACTGTAAGACAGCTCCGTAGAGGTCGTAAACTCAGGAACCAAGTCTGCATTTCCTTGCGTGATGTTTAGGCTATCGCTGTAATCAATGAAAGGAATTATCTGGAAGAAGTTTGGTCTGTTAACTCTTCTGGTTACGCTAAATTGTAACTGATCTGTAGGACTAAGGTCTTTGCTTAAAAATAAAGATGGAAATAAGCTAACAGGATAATCATTGCTGAATTTTTCACCCGTGTTTAACAAGTCTCCATTATAGGCGGAGCTTTCTGCTCTTACCCCAGCTTTATAAGAAAACACTGTTCCTACTTTTCCGCTTAGAGAAACATAGGCGGCATACACATTATTAGTACTTTCATAATTTGTAGAGGCAGAGGCTATTGGTGAAAAGACATCAGAACCAATGGCTTTAAGCGTATTGTCATTGATGTTTTCTAGTGTGTTTATTTGAGCTCTCACCCCTAACTCAATGTTGCCATTGTTTTTTAACGGCTTTACATAATCTGTTTGGAAGGTCATGAAACCATTGTTTCCGTTTCCTAAGTTTTTCTGAATTTGAACGCCAGTTATTTGATTAGCATCGCCCAAGTAATTGGTGGTATAAGTACCATTGTTTCCGTTTGTTCCACCGAAATAGTTAAGGTCCATAGTCAGTTCTTCACCTGCGGTAGGGAAACTATGTCTGAATCCTAGTTGCAAACCCTTTGGTTGAAACTGTCTTGTAGAACTAGAAAGTCTGTTGCTTAGACTTGAGACATTTCCCACAGTATTTGTAATTAGGATGTTCTCTTCAGGGCTAAACTTTCCGCCACCTATCACGCCACCTAAAGAAACTGACGTTCTGTTTGAGATAAAATAGTCCAAACCTATCCTTCCGAAACCTAGCAATCCTGTAGTTTCACTAACAATGTCTTGATACGTATTAGCCGAAATGCCTTCAATCATACTACTACGCTCGCTATAGCCATCCACATTCTTATTAATCCTCATTCCCATACCCATCACAGATAAGTTAACCTTACCCTGTCTTACATTGAAATTACCCATCACATTGCTTCCACCGTAGTTATCAGCACCAAGATTAAACATGCCATTATATCCACTCTTCTTGTTTTTCTTAAGCACAATATTCAGGATACCTGCCATACTTCCAGAGGCATCATATTTAGCTGAAGGATTAGTTATAATTTCCACTTTTTCAATAGCATCTGCTGGAATTTGACTCAAGGTCAATGTAGTAGGTCTTCCATCGATAAATAAGGTAGGTGAAGCGTTTCTAAGCTTAACGTTTCCGTCAATGTCAACCTGCAAAGAAGGTACATTTCTCATCACGTCCACAGCGGTACCACCAGCGGTAACAATGTTTTTATCTACGTTGAAAATTTTCTTGTCAATGTCCATCTCGAGTAAAGCCTTTTGAGCTGTTACCGTTACGGCATCTAAAACTTGGGTATCGTTTTCTAAAACCAAGTTTCCTAAATCCTTTTCAAAGGCTGCCATCATTTTGGCTATCATGGCTGGGTCTGGCTTTTGACCAGGTTTCATACCCGACATATCTGGTTTGTTAAATATTATTGGGAAATCAGTAGTAGCAAAACCTACTGAACTTACTTTAAGGCTGATTTTTGAAAAAGCCGGTAATTCTGAGAAATCAAAGTCTCCATTCATTTCAGAAGTTTGGGCTTTCACAACTATTTCTTTCGGAGATTGTGTAGTGCTATCTAGCACGCTTTTCATGATAATAACCGTGGCAAATTCCACTGGCTTTCCATCGTTGTCAATGACTTTTCCGAAGACATGCCCTTTGTTTGGATCTTGTCTATTTCCTCCAGGTAACTGAGCTAAGGCCGAGAAACCTATGAGTGTGGTTAAGAATAATGTTAGTAAATTTTTCATTTGTATATGTTTTTCTGTTGTCTTGGTTTGGCGAAATTTCAAGTGCGTCGCTAAATCCATGTGACAAAGGAATACCCTTAAGGAGGCTGTTTACAAATGAAAAAGTGGGAGTGTATACGGATACACAAAAAGTGTATACCGATGAAATTGGGTTTTGAGGGAAATGGTTAAAAAGAGCCTAATAATTTCCCTCTAGTTGTCACCAACTATCACTAGAAAGCAAATATAAATAAGTGGTTTTGATGCTAATTACATAGTTGGAAGACTATCAATATATTTCTTTCCAACAGGGATCTCTACAGCTCCTAAAGTCAGTTTTGAAAGATTTACTCCTGTTATTTTTGAGGAATTGACTATGAAAGAATTATGGATTCTGACGAAATCAGTTTCTGGCAATTTTTTCTCCATGCCTTTCAGATTGCTTCTAGTGAGTAGTGGATACACCCTACTTTCCAAATATATTTTAACATAGTCTTTTAAGCCTTCTATATAGATTATTTCGTTAAAGAAGAGCTTTACTTTTTTGTATTCACAAGTCACTACAATATAATTTTCTTCTTCAGAAGATTGCTCAGCAGTTTTGAGCTTTATGAGATTAACTACTTTTTCAATAGCCGCACCGAGTCGTTCTTTTCTGATTGGTTTGAGAAGGTAGTCTACCGCGTTTAACTCAAAACCTTCTACTGCGTATTGATGATAAGCTGTGGTGAAAATGACTAATGGTGGATTCTCTAAATCTCTTATAAAATTAGTGCCGAGAATTTCAGGCATCTGAATATCAGAAAAAATTAAGTCTACTTTTTCATTTTTAAGATAATCTGCCACGCCCACAGGGCTTGAGTATTTCTCACAAACTTCAATATCATTAAAACCAAGAAGGTCGTCTTCCAGAATATCTAGGGCAAAAGGCTCATCGTCAATAAGTATGCATTTAATCTTCATGGAGCTGAAGTTTCATGATGACTTCAAAATACTCGGAGTCATTATTTATAGCCAATTCATACCTATTTGGGTATAAAAGCTCCAATCGTCTTTTGATATTAACAAGACCGATACCTTCGTTTGACAAATTACTGGATGTGACCAATATTTTGTTTCTAGAAGAGAAAGTCAGCATGTCACTCGATGTCGATATTTCAAATTGAATCTCGGGTTCATTCTTACTATCAATGCCATATTTAAAGGCATTTTCTACAAAATGGATAAAAAGTAAAGGCTGAATGGCAACAGAACCGAGATTTTGTTGAACAATAAACTCAACTTTGCCTTTTTTAGGCAATCTCAACTTCTGAAGTTCTATATAATTATTAAGATGCTCTATTTCATGAGAAACATCTACTTTGCTATCACCTACTTCGTAAATGATATATCTAAGTATCTCCGACAATTTAAGGATGGCTTCTTCTGAAAAATCAGACTTTTTACGCACCAACCAACGAATATTATTCAAAGTGTTGAACAAAAAGTGAGGACTAATTTGAAGCTTTAGCATACTCAACTCCGCGGCAGTTTTTTCTAGCTCAGTGAGTTGATTAATTTCTTTTTGCCTTCTCCGCTCATTAAACAAATACAGCATGGTGCTAGTGAGAATATCAATAGAATACAGCAGTGTAGGCCAAAGCACAATGGGTATCCACATCCAGTTTTCACTTCTCTCACTTGCCGTTTTCTTACTTTGGTTTTCTATAAACTCTGGGCTGTTGACAATAAAATGTTGAAACGAATAATAATTAAGAGTCACATAGATTAACAAGCCCATAAATATAATTAGAACGAAAAGCCAGTTACGGTTTTTTGCCAAGTATTTAGTACCTAAATACTTGAGATTGAAATAAAAGAGAAGCATCAAATACAGGGTAGAGATTCCCTGCATCATTAAAAATCCCTTATTGGCAGTAGCCCATTTTTCGGGTTCGTAAAGGAAGTTTACATATGGCAAAAGAAACAAAACAGCCCAAACGATGCTATGCGTTATGATAGACCTTGTGTTTCGCTTTTCCTGAAAATCAATTGTTTTTAATGCCATTTTGCTTTATCTGATGTGCTGAAGTACGGTATTTATTAGCAATATAAGTAGAATGCCCCTAAAGTTTAGTTCAGGGGCATTCGCTCTCTATGTGATGAAATAGCATTTTAAAAGTCAGGAATTCTACTTAAAAAATTCCTTCTCTAACAGTTCTTTCTCGGTATAAAGTGCACCATCTTTCGGCTTGTCTTCTCTTAGTTTTTTAATCTCTTCAGCAGAAATTCGCTTCAAATCTTTTGCAAAAGCATTTTGCAAATAATGGGTAATATCAACAATGTCTTGGTCTGAGATATCGGTATTATTTGAAAGTGCAGGCATGTCATTGTTTAACTCATAAAGCTTTCCATTAACATGAAGAGGACCACTTATTCCATGCAATATAACAGAAGCTAAGCGATGTATAGAACCATCTATATATTCTGATTCTTTTAAGGGTGGAGCTAGCCCAGCTATACCAGAGCCATCTGGCCCATGACATGCACCACAAATAGTTCTAAAAAGTTTCAGCCCGTTGGTACGGCCATCATCTTTCCCAGTCTCCCTTACAAATATGGAATTCATTTCGTTTTTTTCTTTGTTCGCTAAGGTTCTTTCAAGATTCATAGTCAGAAACTTATTGGTCTTGTGCTCTTTAAGGAAAAGCTCCTCTTGTCCTTCCAAACTACTAATTACGGCTTCTTGGATAGTCATGTTCTCCATATACCTTTCGGATATTTTAGCCAGAACAGGCTGAAAGATTGCCGGAGATAGCTTTACCCAAGGATTCAATGAAACACTTAGGTATAAGTCTGAGATAGGGTCGGCACTTGACAATACTTTGGAACTCACCGTCGTCATCTGTTGAATATTACCTTGCGAGGCAAAAGGCTCCATTAATCTCAAGATGTGAGCAATGGTCTCGGGATTCTTAGTTTGATTTAAAACCTGGACTAAATAATCAAACGAAAGTAAATTTAAACCTTCAAGTGTATAAAGAGCATGAACAGCGGTGCCAAACTCATTATCAACCGTAGCAACGTTCATCAAGTCCTTTTTAACAGATTTCTTATTATAGGTAATAAGTAATTGTTGGGCACGGTCTCTTGTCCAACCGTTGGAACTACTTAATAATGGCACCAACTCTTTTGGAGATAGCTTACCTAAATTACCAATGGCACTAGGTTTACGCTCCTTATGTGTCACTTTTAATATTCGTCCAGCATTTTGAAGCGTGTCCAGTTTCCGCTCTGATAATAATTCCGTCAAATACTGTGAAATAAAGGCTTTATGCTGAATAATACCACGATGCATATCTACGATGTACATGGCACCTTCAGGACCATTGAAAAGGTTAACAGGTCTAAAACCTTCATCCGTAGACGCTATAAATTCCTTATCATCCCATGCCTGCTGAGCCGTGGTTTTGATACTACTAAAGTTTAGAATATTTCTTTTGATAAGGTTTGCCTCTGGAACACAAACGAAGACATTTTGATTATAATCTTTTGGGAAGATATCACCTCTATAAACCACTGGGCCACAAGAAGCCGTTACGTTTCTAAGAATTCCGTTTTGGTCCAAAACACCATCTTGGTAACCTCTATTTACAGCCGTGGCATGTAAGGGATATACCCTTTGGTTTCTAGTCAAAACCTGATTTATAGAAGCCGTAGGTTTATAATATTGATTTCTGATAAGGGTATTTGGCAGTACATAGTCTCCTTGAAGTTGGGTAGAATTATTGTTAAAATATAAACGACCAAAATTGTCTTTAGTAATTCCCCACTGCCCTCTATAAGAACTCGGCTCTTTTAGCCATTTCCCATTCAATAAGCGGTATCTGAAATTAGTATTGGCATTATAAATCCAGTTGTCAATGTTCATCATCAATCCATTTGGTTGATGCTCTACGTTTCCGCCATCGGCGTAAAGAGGGTCAACAAGGGTTCTTTTACCTGGCTTGTCATTTTTTATTTTGACAAAATAGAGAGCGGGACCATCGGTGTATAGAAGCCCGCCGTAGGCATGGGCAATAGCTCTTGGGAGTACTAGCCCTTCTAAAAAGACCTTGGAGTGGTCTACGCGGCCATCATTATCTAAGTCTTCTAAAATAGTAATACGACCGTTTGGCTCCTCCTCTCCTATTCCTTCTAGGTTAGGCATATAACCAATCATTTCTACTACCCAGATTCTACCTTGATCATCAAAATCCATAGTGACTGGAGCAGAAAAATGTGGTTCAGAAGCCACAAGACTTAACTCAAAACCTTCCTCTACTTTATACGAATCTAAAGAGATTTCGGGTTCGTCAAAAAGGAAATTGGCAGTGAAAGAAAAGGCAACAAGGGAAAATAAAAGAAGTAAGAGATACTTACTTGATTTTAGAGATATCATAGAGTCTTTGGGCGTTTTTACGTTATACTTCACAAATATAAACGCCATTTCTGACTCTTATTTCATTTTTTGTGTCAATCCTTCATTAATATATGTCATAATGACAAATATTAAGTTTTAAGATATGAATAATGCAGGTTTATTCTCATTTCAACACCTCCAACATAAGTTTACCCATTATAGCGTAGGCTTTCATCGTTGGGTGAACGCCGTCTTGTGCTAAATCGGGGTCCATGCCATTGCCCGCATTTTTTAGTGGTGTATGGTAATCTACATATTTAAGACCTCTGGTTTTTGCCAGGGCTTTTAAGCGGGTGTTTAATTTTAAGATTTCATCCGATTTGTCACCTAAGCCTAGTCTCCACTCAAACTTGGTAGCAGGAAGTACGGAGGCTAAAACTACTTCTATTCCATTTTTTTGAGCAATATCAATCATGGATTCAATATTGCCGATGGTTAAATCCTGACTATAAGGCCCTGTGTTTTCTGCCACGTCATTGGTGCCTATATGAATAAGTACTTTTTCAGGTTTAAGGTCAATCACATCTTGTCTAAAACGAATAAGCAGCTGGGTAGATGTTTGTGCTGAAATACCTCGGCCTATGAAGTTGTTTTTTTGAAAGAAACTAGAATCCAGGCTGTACCATGCATCAGTGATGGAGTCTCCTATGAGTACTGCTTTTATCTTTTTGCCTTTGTCTTTTTTATTGGCTGCAGCATATCTCTGAATACCACCCATGTCATTTTTCAATTTGTTTCCATCTTCTTTATTTCCCTGAGCTATTTCCCACTGGCCGTAAATTTTTTCATACTTGCTTGGTCTTATTTTATCTCTAAGTCCTTGCGTCCAAAGCCAATCTCCAAATCTTTCGTACCAAGTATCTAATGGTAGTTTTTGCTGACGCATGCCAAAACCATGACCACCTTTTTCGTAAATATGTAATTCCGCAGGTTGACCCGCTTCATACCATTTTTCATAAATAAAAATACTCATTGGCATCATACCCAGTTGGTCATCGCCTGCTACGGTAATAAAGATGGGCGTTTTGGCGGCTGGCATTTCAGAGCCAAGCACGGCAGGTTGGTAAGCATAAATGGGTGCTAAGAAGTTAGGTTTGCCGCTTTGAGGAGCTGAATAAGCTACAGACATGGCCAAAGTACCTCCAGCCGAAAAGCCCATGAATCCAATTTTCTTTGGGTCAATTTCCATTTCTGAAGCATGTTCTCTGACGTATTCCATGGCTTTTATTCCGTCTTGCGTAGCCTGTTTTACATACGGGGCATTTTCTGCATCTAATGTTTTAGAATCGCCCATTTTAGACATCAATTCTTTTACAGGGTCTTCTGTAAAACTAGGTGCTACTCTGTATTTTAAAACAAAAGCCGCTATACCTATACTGTTAAGGTATTTTGCTACATCTATACCTTCACTATTAATACTTAATGTATGAAAAGCCCCGCCTGGGGCTATAATTACAGCCGTACCGGTAGTCAAATGTTTTGGAGGTAAATAGGCTATTAAGCTAGGCTCGGTTACATTATAAATAACTTCGGTATTAAACATGTTTTGGATAGAAACCTGCTCTTTCCATGTAGCGTTTTCCGAACCCGGTGCCACACCGTCGTAAAGTTTAATTATATCTTGAGCATAGAGCGATTGTAGAGAAAGAAAGAGTAACAGACCAGAAAGTAATTTCATTTGATAAGGGAGAATTTAAATTTGTTACCAATTTAGACTTTTAAACGCTCACCAATTAAATTAGACCGCCAGTTTTTCTAGAACTTTAAGTGTTATACCTCAGGGTTTCACTGACTACTAGCTATATTTTCCGCTAATAAAGCTATGTTTATTCTACTACGAAATCAACACCTACAAAAGCCTTCCCCCATCTACGGTAATGATATTTCCTGTTGAAAACGTTAACTGTGTTGCCACTGAAAACACCGCATTGGCGACATCTTCTCCCTGAGCAAATCGCTCAAGTGGCGTGTTCTCAATTTGATTTTGAAGAAATTTAGGGTCAAAACTTTTAGTATATTCTCCTTCAACAAAACCCGGAGAAACGGAAACCACACGAATTTTAGGAGCTAATGCTCTAGCCAAAGAACGTGTCATAGAATCCACAGCTGCTTTAGATGCACAGTAGGCTACATTACTGCCTATCCCATAAATACCAGCTATTGAAGAAATATTCACAATCAACGAGGTTTCAGTATCCGCTGACTTTACCAATAAGTCTTTCATGGCACGTACCATGGCAAAGCCTCCTCTAAAGTTAGTCTGCATGATTTTGTCAATCCACTCGTCGCCAAGTCCTTCCAAATCGTCATGAGGTACAGGAATGGTTATGCCAGCATTATTAACCAGCACGTCTAGTCTACCAAATTTTTCTACTATAAAATCTCTTAACGCATTTACCTTTTCTTGATTGGTATTGGGTGCATGAAAAACACTATGGTTGTCACCAGGCAAGGCTACTTTTACCGTTTCCGCTTTTGCGGCATTGGTATTATAGGTGATGATTACGGCATAGCCATTCTCTGCAAACTTTTTACTAATCGCCGAACCAATTTCTCCTGCTCCTCCTGTTACTAATACCGTTTTCATTTCCAATTTATTTGATTCCTATTCATCGCACTTCCAAAGCATATACATCTACCATTGACTTTTTCCCAATATTATTACCAGTCTCATATGGTCTCAACTAACTTAAAATGTTCTGCATTAGGAGCACTATTAAAAAATGGAGATAAAACCGCTCGCCATTCTTGAAATAAAGGAGACTCTCTGAAGCCAATAGTGTGGTCTTCTAAAGTCTCCCACTGTATCAAGGCTAAGTATTTTGTAGGTGATTCTATGCAATTTTGAAATTCAACAGAAACAAAGCCTTTTGATTGTGATATTACGGCTTTTGCCTTAGGTAATATAGCCTCAAAAGATGCAAGCTGTTCTTCTTTAATATCCAATGTGGCGATTTCTAATATCATAATCTTATTTCAGTGTTCAAGGTTTGTTTTAAACAATTTTTTATGGCACAAATTTAAGTTATTCATTCTGTACTTCATCAATCCTAACAATGCATTTTCCAGTTCCAATGAATGACAAAGACCAAAAACCTTAAATAAATAAAACCTCTTTTAAACCTTCTCAAATTCATCTGTAGGAGGTCGAAACGCCACCATGCTTTTTTTACAGAACCTATTCAAGTTTGTAATAAACCACGATTTAATGATACATTTTCACTAACTTTAAACTAGTAATTATCCATTGGAATTCATCATCAACAACGTATATGACAAATTGGAGTTTAAGATACAGCCGCCATTCACGTTCTTGATTTTATTTCCAAGGCTCTTAGTGTTTCTCAGATGTCATTATGTAGCATTTTTGCCGTCAAAAGTTGAGCACCTTCAAGCGAGATTGAGCCCATTAGCTTCAGGACAAAGAACTATCGAAACATGTAAGCCCTCGGCATAAGCGAGAACCTATGCCAATATTCATTAACAAATCATAATTTTAAAACAGGGTGAAAAAAGTACCAGTAATATCAGCAGCCGAAGCTGCAGCACTAGTTAAAAATGGAGACATATTATTAGGTGGAGGTTTTGGCATGACTGGTAATCCTGTTAATATCCTTCACGAACTAGCCAAGACTAAAACCAAGGATTTAACCTTTATCGGTAATAATGTTGGCGAAAAAGGAATTGGAGGAGGAAGATTGTTGAATAATGGCCAGTTGAAAAAAATGATTGGCTCCTTTTTTACTGGTAATCCTGAGGCGGTAGCCGCAGCCCAAAATGGAGAAGTAGATTATGAACTAATTCCTCAAGGGACGCTGGCAGAAGCTATTCGTGCAGGAGGTGCAGGCATTGGTGGGTTTTATACCCCTACCGCTGCCGGAACTATCATAGCCAAAGGACATGAGACTAAAATAATAGATGGCGTTGAGCAGGTGTTTATAAAAGGAATTCGCGGTAATGTTGCTATCATTAGAGCCTGGAAAGCCGATACAGCGGGTAATCTACAGTATCGAATGACAGAGCAAAATTTCAATAAAGCTATGGCTACAGCCGCCGATTTAGTGATAGCCGAAGTACAAGAAATAGTACCTGAAGGCGATTTAGACCCGAATACTATTCATACTCCTGGCTGTTTTGTAGATTATTTGGTGGTAAGAAAATTGTCAATTGATGATTTAGGCTCTTCTGCTACGGCAAAAGGAGCTAAAAAAGTGAATGAACGCCGTTTGAATATGGCTAAAAGAGCATTTGCTGAATTGAGTAAAGGTGATGTGGTTAATCTAGGAATCGGGATTCCAACTTTAGTGGCTGATTTTATTAAGCCTGAAGATGGCATTATTCTTCATACTGAAAATGGTATGTTAGGCGTAGGACCTGAACCAGAAGATGGCGGAGGAGCTATGGATTACCCTGTGAATGCAGGTAAAATACCAATAACTGCTTTGCCAGGAGCGAGCTATTTCGACAGTGCTGATAGCTTTGCCATGATTCGTGGAAAACATATCGACGTAGCGATTATGGGAGGTTTAGAAATCGATGAAAATGGAAACTTAGCCAATTGGACGGTGCCCGGAAAGCCACTTCTAGGTGTAGGAGGAGCTATGGATTTAGCCTCAGGAGCTAAGAAACTAATCATCACATTAAATCATACAGATAGAGAAGGAAACTCCAAAATAGTACCGGAGTGTACTTTACCGCTAACCGCATCAAAATGCATAGACGTTTGTATTACAGAACTGGCCGTTTTTAAATACATAGATGGCAAATTAACCTTGGTGGAGATCATGCCAGGAAGTTCAATAGAAGAAGTAAGGGCAAAGACAGCAGCCAAATTTTCGGAGGCATTAAATTGAGTTTGATGACATTAGCAAAATGATTGACAGCCCTTGGCTGATGGTCAATTTACTGCTATATATCATTTGATATGCCCGTGAAGTTAAAATAATTCAAGCCTTTGTAAGCTCTGTCGTAATAGTTGTAGAAACTAAAATGGGAATGAGTTCTGTGGATACCTCTTTAAAAAACAGAGAAAAGTTATGATTGACTTTAAGCCAAAAGGTCTGACTTAATTTAATGTTCCTTAGAATTAGAACCATCTAAAAGCGTAGTAACGGCATGGGATATTTGAACGATTAGCAATTGTATGCATTTGATTTGGATTCATCAAAAACAAGTCGCCTACCTTTCCATCATATTTTTGACCATCTATTGTCATTTCTGCTTCTCCCTCAATCATCAGAATCATTTCAGCGTCTTTATGCGAATGGGCTTGATGACTAGGTCCTTTCTCATTAAGCAAGGTAACGTGCATTTCAAACTCCTCGCACATCGCAGTAGGTCTTCTCATATAATCTACCCTACCTCCTTTTGTAGTCGGCTTAAACTCTAGCTTCCCTGAATCGATGAAAAGTGCTCCACCAGCGGTATTACTCCTTTCTATATCCATTTCCTTTTCCGCCTTAAACATCATGACATAATATGTTAAAGAACCATCTCCCACATTTTCGAGGGATTGCTCCACCAGGGGCGGAATAAGAATAACACTACCTGCCGGAAGAATTCTACTCTCTCCGTCCATAGTCATCTTCATAAGTCCTTCTTTGACAAAAAGCACTTCTTCAATTTCGCTTTGCGTATGCGGTGCTGCAGGTTTTGCACCTTTTTCTTGCGTAGTGGCATGCATTTCTAAGAAAGAAAAATATGGAGCAGTACCCTCCATAATTTTCCTTCCCACCCTCTGTTTTCCCTCTTTAACTGGTAACTCATCCCATCTGTAAACCCCAGATTTCACTTGACTCATTTGTGCGTTACCCATAAAACAAACAATGCTAAAAAGAACAGAAAGTTTAATGCCTTTCATTTTAATTACTTCAATAGATAAGTTGGAATATAAAATCCCGTCAATCGACTGTTTCGGCTAATTTCTGAGGCCGCCCGAAACAATTTAACGACGTTGAAAAGTACTACTTTATTTGACAATATTTACATTTGTGAGATTTAAACTATTATTTAAAAGACGGAATGTCATTTTTTATAGAAAAATGATAGTGATATCTCTATAAAGATACCTATTTTGGACATGCAAATTTTAGAAAATCGATACCATGCTCATCAAAGAATTAATTAAGCACTTAGAGGAAATAGCTCCCTTGTCTTACCAAGAATCTTATGATAATTCGGGATTAATAGTGGGTAATAACAACCTGGAGATTAACAACGTGCTTGTCAGTCTTGACTGCGTGGAATCTGTTATAGATGAAGCCATCGAGAAAAACTGCAATTTAGTAATCGCTCATCATCCGATAATCTTCAAAGGATTAAAGAAAATTACAGGAAAAAACTACATAGAAAGAACCATCATTAAAGCCATAAAAAATGATATCGCTATTTATGCCAGTCATACCAATTTGGATAATATTTTTGGAGGTGTTAGCTTCAAAATAGCGGAGAAAATCGGTCTTAAAAATGTAAGCATCTTAAGCCCGAAAAAAGACCTTTTGATGAAACTCACAGTTTTTGTACCAAAAGACAATACTGGTCAACTTTTAGATGCACTTTACGCTGCAGGAGCTGGAGACATCGGCAATTATTCTAACTGTAGTTTTAGAACTATTGGAAAGGGAACATTTAAGGCCAACGAACTGGCAGACCCCACCATTGGAAAAGTAGGCACTTATGAGGAAGTGGAAGAAAGTAGAATTGAAGTCATTTTTCCTTTTTATAGGAAGCAGGCCGTGTTGGCAGCAATGCGTAGCGGACACATTTATGAAGAAGTAGCCTACTATCTCCATGAACTTGAAAATGACTTTCATATGGTAGGTTCAGGGGCTGTAGGTATTTTAGAGAATCCGATGGAACCCAATGCCTTTTTTAAATCACTAAAAGAACGGATGTCCCTTTCTGTGATTAAATATACAGATTTATGTGCTTCGCAAATTCAAAAAGTAGCGGTTTGCGGAGGATCTGGCGGCTTCCTTTTGAATGATGCCATCAAAGCAGAGGCCGATATATTTATTACCTCAGATTATAAGTACCATGAGTACTTCGATGCCGATAATAAAATAATCATTGCGGACATTGGCCATTATGAAAGCGAACAGTTTACAAAAGAATTAATTAGAGATGTTATATTGAAAAAAATCACTAATTTTGCGACCTATTTATCGGAGGTGAAAACCAACCCGGTAAATTATTTTTATTAAGTACCTTAAGGTTTAACACGCCTTGATATAAAAACTTTAATCAAAGTTTATGGAATTAACGATAGCAGATAAATTAGATTCGCTTGTAAAGCTTCAGGAGATAGATTCGAAATTAGATGTACTAAGAAAGCTTCGTGGAGACCTACCAGAAGAGGTGAAAGATTTGGAAGATGAGGTAATTGGTATTGAAAAGAGAGTCAGCAAATTTTCATCTGAGTTAGATGGTCTTACTGAAGAAATTGAACGTCATAAGCTAAATAAAAAAGATTCAGAGAAACTGATCATTAAGTACAAGGATCAGCAAATGAATGTTAGAAATAATCGTGAATTCGATGCTATTTCTAAGGAGCTTGAATTACAAGAACTAGAAATTCAACTTTCTGACAAAAGAATTAGAGAAGGCGAATTCAAGCAAAAATCTAAGCAACAAGAAATTGACGAGACTAAAGGCACTCTTAATACCAAGAAAGAAGTTCTTGAAATAAAGAAAAAAGAGCTAGACAAACTTGTCATTGAAAGTCAGGAAGAGGAAGAAAAATTATTAAAGCAAAGTGCTAAGCAAAGCAAGAAAGTAGAGGCTAGACTTTTAAATGCTTATAATAAAATAAGAGGAAGTGCTAAAAACGGCTTAGCAATTGTTACAGTTGATAGAGGTGCTTGTGGAGGATGCTTTAACGTGGTACCACCACAAAGACAAGCAGACATCATGGAGAAACTTAAAATCATCATTTGCGAGCATTGTGGAAGAATCTTAGCAGACGCAGATATCATTAAGGTACACAGAAAGAGAAAGTAATTTCAAATCGTGTACAAAAGAAAAAAGAGGCTTAGAGCCTCTTTTTTTATGCTTGATTTTTAAAATCAAGCTGGTTCTTCTATGACTATTTTCTCTGCTTTACCTAGATACAAGGCAAACATCACTATTAACAATCCAGTAAAAGTATACCACGTAAAAGGCTCTCCAAGTATAAAATAAGCATAAAAGAGGCCGAAGGGAGGGCACAGAAATAAAAAGAAAGACGCTCTTACGGTATCTTTTGACAGTAACCAAAGCCATATATAGGCTGCCCCTACGGAAATGGGGACACCTAACCAAAACATAGAATAGACCAATTCTTCGTTAAAAACATAGCTTCCGTCAAATGCAAAATATGTAAAAGGAAAGAGAAACAAAGCTCCAAAAAAGGACTGCCAAGCATTAATACTTAGCTTATCCATTTCCCATTCCACAGAACCAAAATATACCGCTGCACTAGAGTAGGACAGCGTACTACAAGCCAACAAAAACAATCCTCTATACGTCGCAGAACTGTCTAAAAGTAGCGGATAGACACATACGGCCACGCCAGTGATGCCAAATAAAAGACCTAAATATCCTTTTAATGGTATTTTCTTCTTGGCTATGAGTGCAGAAAGCACGCCAATCACTAATGGGTTTAAACCGACTTGCAAAGCTCCAATACCCGCGGCCACTTCATTAATGGCTACAACAAATAGACCTAGTGCCACCGTAACATTCAAAAAACCAAACAAGGCTAATTGTCCCCATTCCTTTCCTTTAGGGAAGCGTTTTCGTTGAATTAAGTAGACCAGAATAAGTAGGCAGATAGCCGCTAATGTAAACCTACCTTGATAAAGGACAAAGGGTTGGACAAACTTCAAACCCAGCTTTGCGGTTACTGAAGCTGAAGACCATACCAACGCAAATAGAACGCCAAAGAAATAAAACTTATTAGAGGAAGATTGCATCGTACAAAAGTGTTAAGTACTTCAAAAAAAAGCAACAGCTTAGAAACAAAAAAACTCGTAATCTTTAAAGACCACGAGTTCATTCTAATAAAAACCCCTTAAATCCTAAAGGTTAAAAGCAGCTTTTACTTTATCTACATAATCCAATTTCTCCCATGTAAACAATTCCACTTCTACTTCTGCCGTTTGACCCGCATTTTGGAAAACTTTAGTCACTGTTTTAGGCTCACGACCCATGTGACCATAGGCGGCGGTTTCGGAATAAATTGGGTTTCTAAGTTTTAATCTCTGCTCAATAGCATAAGGTCTTAAGTCAAATAACTTCTCTACCTCTCTCGCTATTTGTCCATCATTCAGCTTATTACCGTTAGCATCTTTAACAGTAGCAGTGCCATAAGTGTCCAGAAAGACACCACAAGGCTTCGCAACGCCGATGGCATAAGAAACCTGAACCAAAACCTCCTTAGCAACTCCAGCAGCTACTAAGTTCTTTGCAATATGACGTGTAGCATAGGCTGCAGATCTATCTACTTTAGAAGGATCTTTTCCAGAAAAAGCTCCTCCTCCATGTGCTCCTTTACCACCATAAGTATCCACAATGATTTTACGACCAGTTAGACCAGTATCTCCATGAGGTCCACCAATCACAAATTTCCCTGTTGGGTTGATATGATATAAAATATCATCGTTGAATAATTTCTGAAGACTTGGTTTTAATTTAGCCGTTACTCTCGGAATTACAACTTTAATAATGTCGTCCTTTATCTGCTTAAGCATGATTTCATCTTCCGCAAAATCATCATGCTGTGTTGATACTACTATGGTATCTATTCTTATAGGCTCGTTATCGTCAGAATATTCAATAGTAACCTGAGATTTAGCATCTGGTCTTAAATATTTTATGGCGTCGCTTTCTCGTCTAACATCTGCTAATTCCTGAAGAATTTTATGAGACAAATCTAGAGCCAAAGGCATATAATTATCAGTTTCGCTAGTCGCATAACCGAACATCATCCCTTGGTCACCAGCTCCCTGAGCATTTGCTTTATCCTCAAAATTATCAGAAGTTTTTCTGTCTACGCCCTGGTTAATATCGGAAGACTGCTCATGGATGGCAGAAATAACGCCACAAGAGTTACCCTCAAACATGTATTCCGCCTTCGTATAACCTATTTTATTAATAACCTGTCTTGCAATAGTTTGTACATCCAAATAGGTCTTTGTATTGACCTCGCCTGCCAAAACCACCTGCCCGGTAGTTACAAGCGTTTCACATGCTACTTTCGAATTTGGGTCAAAAGCCAAAAAGTGATCTATTAAAGCATCAGAAATTTGGTCTGCTACTTTATCTGGGTGTCCTTCTGAAACGGACTCGGATGTGAATAAATAAGGCATTAATATTTATTTTTTGATTGGAAAACTACCACTATCAATACAGTATTCGTTCCAAAAAGGTGCTAACCCTTTAAATGTTTTTTATCGACTTACTAACTGACCATGCAAAAATGCATATTATTTAGTAAAACTTAAAATCGAAGTTATATTTTCTTTCCCAAGCCACTAGAATAGATAATTTATCTAGACACAGAATCATTTGCAGATAATCTAACAATCCACTTCCACTCTTAAACTCAGCAATAAAACAAAGAAAGCAGCCCTAAGGCTGCTTTACAATAAAAAATATTTGTCCCGTAATGATTACACATTCACATGACGCTCAGAATGATAGCTAGAACGTACCAAAGGCCCAGATTCTACATATTTTAAGCCCATCTTAAGTCCCTCTTCCTTATAAAGAGCAAACATATCAGGATGAATAAATTCAATCACCTCATGATGCATTTTAGTAGGTTGAAGATATTGACCTAAAGTTAGGATATCACATCCATTTTCTACCAAATGTCCCATAGCCATTAAAACCTCCTCCTTTTTCTCTCCTAAACCCAGCATCATGCCAGTTTTGGTTCGCTTACCATATTCCTTGGTTCTTCTAATCTGTTCTAAGCTTCTTTCATATTTGGCCTGCGGCCTTACTGGTCTATAAAGCCTTTCAACAGTTTCCATATTATGAGAAACCACTTCCTGGCCACCAGAAATCATTTTATACAAAGCCTCCCAGTTTCCCTTTGTGTCTGGAATCAATGTTTCTATAGTGGTACTTGGAGATAATTCTTTTGTTTTTATAACCGTATCATACCATACCTGAGCTCCTTTGTCTTTTAGCTCATCTCTATTTACAGAAGTGATCACAGCATGCTTTACCCCCATAGTTTTAATGGCATCTGCCACTCTTTCTGGCTCAGCAGTATCATACTCTGTAGGTCTGCCTGTTGCCACCGCACAAAAGGTACAGCTTCTAGTACACACATTACCTAATATCATAAATGTAGCGGTACCCTCTCCCCAGCACTCACCCATATTTGGGCAGTTTCCAGATTGACAAATAGTATGAAGATTATTCTTATCTACTACTTCTCTTACTTTTTTATAATTTTCGCCTATCGGCAATTTCACACGCAACCAATCTGGTCTTTTAGCCCTTTTTGACTGCTCTACTGCTTCTACCATACACCTAAAAGTTTATTTCTTCTTTTTAAGTTTCTTACTTCCGAAGTACAAAGTTAGGTAAGCTGTAGCAAAGGCTTGGGGATTTGAAGAAAGTTTTGAGGAAATTATTTCAGGACGTCGTCCAAAAAACTCAAATGTAGTACCTAGCTCGAACCCCGTAATATTATCTCCAAAAGTGCTCATGTCAATATTAGCCGCAGCTTTGACATGAAAACCAGGGTTTAATTTTGCATTATTCAAGAAACCTTGCCATATACTAGCAGCCCCCGTTATTTGACTTAAATCTGTGTGAATGTCGGGATCGTATACCGTTACTATCTCTTGTTCTCTATTAGCTCTACCATATTTTATGTAATAAGGTTTTTCTATTCCTAAGGAAGGACCAGCAGCCAGAACCCCACTTAAACCAATACTCGTCTCCCCGTTTTTCTTAAAAAAATACCACTCTCTACCGTATTCCGGTCTTACCACAAAGAAATAGTTTGTTTTACCATATATAAACTTACTCCCTATGGACGTTGGATTTTGATATTCCTTGGGGTGCTTTATATTAACAAGCTCTAGAGCAATGTAACGATGAACCGGCAGATTGTTTTTCTGCGAAATGGGTGTTGAACTTCTAAAAATCAAACCGCCCAAAAGACCCGAATGTGTATTTGTGGTAACTCCATACCCAAAATATTTTGATTCATCCAACTCAGATTCTTCAGCAGCATCTGTTCGGCGTTGACCAAAAGATACTACATTCACCAAGCAAAGAAGTATGAAAATCTTAAAAGTAGCTTTCCCCATAGGTTTATTAGTAGGAAGTAAATATAGATTTTAAACCCAAAACCTCCTAAACAAAATATTTTTTCTAAGTTTAAACTCTGACCTATTAACGCACTGTGGCAACAAAAGATTTAAATTCTTGGCAATTTTATATTAATGAGTTCAAAGATTATCTAAAATTGGAACGCTCTTTGTCGGAAAACAGTATTCTGGCCTACGAAAGGGATGTTTTAAAACTGCTCAGCTACTCTCAAACTTCCACGCCACTATTGCTAAAAGAAGTGGAAATTTCAGACATAATAAATCAACTCAATGAAGTGGGACTTGCTCCTACTTCACAGAGTAGAATTCTGAGTGGTTGGAAAGCTTTTTATAAATTTTTACTCATGGAAGACCATCTACTAACGGATCCTACAGAGCTTATCGAAAGCCCAAAAACAAACAGAAAAATACCAGAGATTCTTCACTTTCATGAGATTGAAGGATTACTGTCGGCCATTGACCATTCTACGGATGAAGGGGTAAGAAACAGAGCCATTCTTGAAGTGTTGTATAGCTGTGGACTTAGGGTAACAGAACTTATTGAGCTAAACATCAGTAACTGTCACTTTGACGAGGGTTTTATCACCATTACGGGAAAAGGAAACAAAACCAGACTAGTGCCTATTGGCCTGGAGGCCATCAAGTATTGTAAGATTTATATGAAAGAAGCTCGGTTCAATTTAGATATTAAATCGGGGCACGAAGATTACCTCTTTCTAAACAGACGAGGTGCTAAGCTATCCCGAGTGATGATTTTCATTATCATAAAAGATCTAGCAGTACACAGCGGACTCCCCAAGAAAGTTTCACCACATACTTTTAGGCATAGTTTCGCCACGCACTTAATTGAAGGAGGTGCCGACTTAAGAGCTGTACAAGACATGCTAGGACATGTGAGCATCACCACAACGGAAATCTACACTCATTTAGATAGAGCTTATTTAAAACAAACTATGGAACAATTCCATCCAAGAGCCTAAGAAAAACAAACCTCTAAAAAATCTGTTGTTATTCCAGCACAACTTTCTGGGGCTTCTTTCATTCCCGCATGAGCTATATGCCCCAAAACAAGAACAAAGGGATTTCTTAGTAGTGGAATCTGCTCCATAGAATCCTCAAAACTTATAAACTTATCCTTTTTACCCACTACGAACAGCACAGGAAGCTTTAAAGATTTAAGCACCGCCGTTCTATCAAGTCTAATTTTCATGGCCATGGTGGCTTGTATTAAAGCTTCTTTTGGCAACTTCCTGTTTTCTTCTAACTGTTGACCAATATAAACTGCATTCTTTCGGACAAAATCTTCATTATACATATTAGGCAAGAAGCTATCAATGAATAGTTTTGAACCTCTTTTCCCTATAAATGCGGCTGTCTTATCTCTATTTAACTTTTTTTCTTCCGAATCTGCATATGCCGTTGAATGAAAAAGACCTAAACCTGCCAAATACGCCGGATGGTTTTCCGCATATGCTAAAGAGATATAACCACCCATAGAGTGGCCTATAAGCACAAAACGAGTCAAGCCCAATTGTTCTATTTCTGTATGCACCCATTGAGCATACTGATCTATAGTTTGACAAAAGGCTATTTTAGAGTAGTCCAGAAGAATAAAGTTATATTTCTGAGGTAATTGAGGCAAAAAGCTTTCCCATATATTCGGGTTTTCGCCAAAACCGTGAAGAAGTACTACATTCATTGTTTTTTCTTAAATGGGTTGTTGTTTTGACGCTTTCGTTTTTTGAAAAACTTTTTCATTCCAAAAAATAGGAATAAAATAGACGCCAAACCAAAAATAGCTGCCAAACTCTGCAAATGAACCAGAGAAAGGACTATAGCAATACCTAAGAAAAAACCTCCAATAGCAAAATTACTACCTACCTGTCTCCAGAATCTTTGCCTCTGCCTTTTCTTTTTTTGCTTTTCTTTTAATGTGGGCTTAGGCTTTGGTCCTAGTTTTTGTGGACTAAAAGTTGAAAACTTAGGGATTTTCACTTTCTCATCTTTCACCGCTACTTTAGGAAAGTGTTTCCCAACGGAAAGAATTTTAGCCACCACTCTCGGAACATCATGCTCTATTAGAACTTCCCTTTTGGGAGAAATTTCAGCAACTTCAAAATCTAGCGTTTTTTTCAATAATGGCTTTTTATAATCAGAAGAGTAGCCTTCATTTAAAAGTGCATAGTTAGGCCTACAGGCCGAAAACAATACCGAAATAATTACGAAATAGAAAATTTTAGGGGAGCACATATAAAAAAGCGTCAGACAAAATGATATTTCATCCAACGCTATTAATTAAGTTTTTGATATACTAAGCGACCAATTTCAATTCGTAATACGAAGATCTTTCGAATTTCTGCTTCGCATACTCTAATGTCAAGACAAACTTCTTCACATCCTTTTGTGATGGAAGTTCAAACATGGCATCTGTAAGTATAGCTTCACAGATAGAGCGAAGCCCACGAGCACCTAAATTGAAAATCACAGCTTGATCTACGATATAGTCTAAGGCATCGTCTTCTATCTCCAGCTTGATATCTTCCATATCAAACAACTTCCTGTATTGTTTCAACAATGAGTTCTTAGGTTCTACGAGAATTTTCTTTAAAGTTTCTTTATCCAAAGGATTTAGATAAGTTAATAACGGCAATCTTCCTATTAGCTCAGGAATTAAACCAAAAGACTTCAAATCTTGCTGCGTCACAAAACGAAGCATATTCTCTTTATCCCAGACTGAATCTCGCTTTTTATCCGTTGAAAAACCGATTGGCTGCTTATTTATACGTTTTGAGATATGTCTTTCAATACCATCAAAAGCACCTCCACAGATAAAAAGAATATTTTCTGTATTTATCTGCTCCATTTTTTGTTCCGGATGCTTTCTGCCACCCTGAGGAGGCACACTTACTATAGAACCTTCCAAAAGTTTTAAAAGTCCTTGTTGAACACCTTCTCCACTAACATCTCTCGTAATAGAAGGGTTATCAGATTTTCTAGAAATCTTATCTAACTCATCTATGTAAACGATGCCTCTTTCTGCCAGTTCAATATTATAATCTGCGGCCTGTAGCAACCTACTCAAAATACTCTCTACATCTTCTCCTACATAACCTGCTTCTGTCAAAACAGTGGCATCAGCTATTGCGAAAGGAACTTGAAGCATTTTAGAAATGGTCTTAGCCAAAAAAGTTTTACCTGTACCCGTCTCTCCTACCATGATAATGTTTGATTTTTCAATCATCACATCATCCTTGACTTTGGGCTGCATTAATCTTTTATAATGATTATACACCGCCACGCTTAAAACTTTCTTTGCTTCGTCCTGACCTATGATATAATCATCTAGATACTCCTTTAATTCCTTAGGAGGTCTTAGGTCAAACTTAGGTAAGCCTTCCTTCTTCTTCTTTTTTTTCTTATCTCCTTCAAAGGTATTAACGCCAAAAAGTTCTTGTTGAACCAAGTCGTTTCCTTGTACAATACAATGGTTGCAAATGTGACCATCTGTACCTGAAAGAAGTAAATCTACCTCATTTTTTTTGCGACCGCAAAAAGAGCAAAAGGCCTCTTTATATGCCATTTAGAATATTTATTTTTATACAAAAGTACAATTTTCCATGTACTTAAAAAGAATGAACAACTCAAACAATGAACTCGATAGCTATTGGATTCAAGCAAATTTCATTTTTCAAACATGCTTGAATCCAAATCGAAACTCATTTATTAGTCTCTGTAAAGCACCTCGTCTATTAAACCGTATTCCTTAGCAATTTCAGCTTTCATCCAATGATCTCTATCAGAATCCTTCTCAATTTGCTCAAAGGTTTTACCCGTATGCTGAGCTAGAATATCGTATAATTCTTTTCTCAATTCAATAATCTGCTTTACAGAAATTTCCATATCACTAGACTGCCCTTGAGCTCCACCGCTAGGTTGGTGAATCATAACTCTTGCATGAGGTAATGCCGATCTTTTTCCTGCAGCACCACCAGCCAGTAAGACCGCTCCCATAGAAGCAGCCAAAGAAGTACAGATAGTTGCCACCTCTGGTCTTACGTACTGCATGGTATCATACATTCCTAATCCAGCATAAACAGAACCTCCAGGACTATTGATGTACATCAATATATCCTTCTTAGCATCTACAGATTCCAAAAACAACAACTGAGCCACTACTATATTTGCTATTTGATCGTCTATGGCTGTACCTAAGAAGATAATCCTATCCATAATCAATCTTGAAAAAACGTCAATGGCAGCAAACCTCATTGGACGTTCCTCAATAATATTTGCAGTCATGTTATTCACATTATGCTTTAGGTAATCGTCAACTGTATTACCACTTAGGCCTCTATGGTGGACCGCATATTTTCTAAATTCTTCTCCGAAATGCATATTTTTATTTTTTAGCTTTTGTCCTATATCAAAATTAAACAAAAAAGTATTGCTGGTGGTTCGCCTATTAAAAAAGCCGAAACATGATGTCTCGGCTTTTCTAAAGAAATTAGCAATGTTATTAGGCTACAGCATCATACTTAGCTTTAGCTATATCATTAAACTCTTCAACTTTAACAGTTTTGTTCTCAATAGTAACCTTATCTCTTGCAAAAGCAACAACCGCCTTACCAAAAGCTTTGTTATAATAGTTTCTGAACGCTCCGTCTTTATTTTCTTCCAATTGCTTCTTAGCCATCTGCTCTACAAATTCATCCATTCCACCATATCCTTGGTTTCCGAAGTAGTTTCTAATTTCAGATTTCACCTCTTCTAAAACGTCAGCATACTCAATCTTGATTTCGTTTTTCTCCGCTATTTCTGCTTTAATCAAATCCAATCTAAGGCCTCTTGCAAATGCATCGTAATCCGTATCAATTTGCTCTTCCGTAAACTTACCTTCATTAGCTTGGAATAACCACTTCTTTAAGAAAGCGTCTGGCAAATCTATTTTAATAGATTCATGAAGCGTTTTCTCAATATCAAAATCTAAAAGATAAGCAGACTCTCTATCGTAATTTTCTTTGATAATATCTGCCAAGCCCTTTCTGAATTCTTCTTCGTTAGAAGCTTTACCTTCTCCTAAAGTTTTATCAAAAAGCTCTTGGTTTACTTCTGCTGGAGCCATTCTAGAGATTTTATTAACCTCATATTCAAAAGTACCATTTAAAGCAGCAGCTTCTTCGTCAGACTTACCAGTGGCAAATCCTAAATCTTTATCTGTTTCAAAAAGGGTTTGAACATCAAAACTTACTTTCGAACCTTTCTCTAAACCTAGAAACAGTTTCTGAACATCCTCTCTCAGTTTATCCGTAGGAATTCCAGAAGGAGCTTCAAACTCCGTCTCAGCTTGACTTAAAGTTCCGAAAAGCAAATCACCAATCTGGGACTCCTCTGCCTCAGAATCTACACCATTTCTTTTTCTAACATCTTCAATCGCCTGATTCACTTGGTCCTCAGCAGGCTCGATATCATACGTTTCTATGGCAGGAAGTTTATCCAACGCCACTTCAAAATCAGAAGCCAAACCCACTTCATATTCAAAAGTATAATCAGTCTGGCTATCCCAGTCAATATCATAAGCCTCATTATCTGGAATAGGATCTCCTACTACTTTTAATTTATTGTCTTTGATATAATTATTAACACCTTCACTTACTTTATTGATAACGGTATCTACCAAGACACTCTTACCATATAGTTTTTTGACGTAGCCAATAGGCACATGACCAGGTCTAAAACCTTTAACATTGGCTGTTTTCGCGTACTCTTTAAGTTTTTTGTCTACCTCAGGTTTGTAATCCGCCTCAGCAATTACAATTTTCAAGCGAGCATCGGTAGCTGAAGATTTATCAAATGTTGTTTCCATCAAAGGAGATAATTTTTGGAAGATTAAAAATAAAAAAACCCTCTAGCCGAATTAAGACCAGAGGGTTGAATGTACGGGCGGAGGGTTTCGAACCCCCACGCCTTGCGGCACTAGATCCTAAGTCTAGCACGTCTACCAGTTCCGCCACGCCCGCATCCTTTTTGAAATCTTAGACTTCAATCGGGCTGCAAAGGTAAACTAGAATTTTATTAATGCAAACACTCTCAGAAAAAAAATCAAAAAATTATTTCTTAAAGATTCTAGTCGCTTAATAAAAAAGAGATGTCTAAATTTGATCATTAAATAACATTATTAGAAAAAAGGCTCTTGAGTGGAAAAGGTTAAAGAAAAAGAATATTATTCTGAGGCAGAGAAGAAAGAGATTAAGGCAAGGTATAGAGCCATACTTAAAGAAGCTAAACCATACCTACAAGGCGACGACCTCAAACAAATCAGAAAGGCATTCAATATCTCAATGGACGCCCATAAAGAGATGCGTAGGAAGTCTGGTGAGCCTTACATCTACCACCCCCTTGAGGTTGCTTTGATATGTATACAAGAGATAGGACTCGGCCCTACTTCGATTGTTTGTGCCCTTTTACATGATGTAGTAGAAGATACGGAACTAACGCTTGACGACATCGAAAAAGACTTCGGCCCTAAAGTTCGAAGAATCATAGATGGTCTAACCAAAATTGCCGAGAACTTTGAGCAAAGTCAATCGGCTCAAGCTGAGAATTTCAGAAAGATGCTTTTGACGCTTTCTGAAGATGTCAGAGTGATTTTAATAAAACTAGCAGATAGGCTTCATAACATGCGAACCTTAAAAAGCATGGCTCGCAACTCGCAACTAAAAATTGCACATGAAACCATCTACATTTATGCTCCACTGGCTCACAGACTCGGTCTTTACCAAATTAAATCTGAATTAGAAGACCTATACTTAAAATATAACGAGCCCGACTTATACAAGACGGTGGCACAAAAGCTGAAATCTTCCAAGAAAAAGAGAGAGGAATTTATTGAAGCTTTTATGGATCCAATCTCAAGAAGATTAAAAAACTCAAACATAGATTTTTTTATCAAAGGAAGGCCGAAACATATTTTCTCTATTGCCAATAAAATCAAAAAGCAAGGCACTTCCTTTGAAAACATTTACGATCTATTTGCCATCCGGATCATTCTTAAAGGAATCTCTGTCAACCACTTAGATAGAGAGAAAGCGGCCTGTTGGCAGGCTTACAGTATTGTAACAGACGAATATAGGCCCAACCCAGACAGATTAAAAGACTGGATTTCTACGCCCAGATCAAACGGATACGAATCGCTACACACTACCGTAATGAGCCATACCGGTGCCTGGGTAGAAGTACAAATTAGAACCGAAAGAATGGATGACGTAGCCGAAAGAGGCTACGCAGCACACTGGAAATACAAGGGCAACGAATCTAATCTTAACAAACCTTTAGACCAGTGGATTAATCAGGTTAGAGAAACCTTAGAGTCTAAAGACAATTCTGCCATGGAATTCGTGGAGGACTTTAGAGGAAACTTATACAACGAAGAGGTTTTTGCCTTTACTCCTAAGGGAGATTTAAAGGTGCTAAGAAAAGGAGCCACCGTTTTAGACTTTGCCTATGAAATACATACTGAGGTAGGAAAAAAATGTACCGCAGGAAAAGTAAATGGTCATCTTTTGCCCATCTCTCATGTATTAAGAAACGGCGACCAAGTTGAAATTTTAACCACTAAAAACCAAAAACCTTCTGAAGACTGGTTACGCTTTGTTGTCACTACCAAGGCAAAAGGCCGAATAAAAGAAGCCTTAAAAGAAGAAAACAAAACCTATCAGATCGACGGTAAAGAAATCATAACAAAAAGGCTCAAGATTCTGGGAATAGAAAACAACTTGGAGACGATGAACCAGTTGAGAGCCTATTTCAACAAAAAGGACTATAACGACCTATATTATTCTTTTGGAAAAGGTTATATTCTACCAGAAAGACTGAGAAGATTTAAGGCTGAAAGAGAGGCCCAAGCAAACCTTAGACTTAAAAACAACATTGATGATGATGCCTTTTCTAATGCCAAGAGCTTTGAAAAAGCCATTAAAAAGTCTAACGGAAACGACTCCCTATTAATAGGAGACGATTTGCAAAAATTAGACTATACGCTTTCTCAGTGTTGTACTCCTATACCTGGAGATGATGTTTTCGGTTTTTTAACAGTAAACGAAGGCATTAAAGTCCACAGAACAAGCTGCCCAAACTCTCAACAGCTACTTTCTTCTTATGGCAACAGAGTTATTAAAGCTCAATGGTCATCTCAGATTGAGAAAGCTTATTTGGCCACTATCCAACTGAAGGGAGTCGACAGAGTCGGTATGATTCAGGATATTTCAAAGGTTATTTCTGAAGAACTACATATTAACATGCGTGGACTGAATGTAAACACCGAACATGGCGTTTTTGAAGGTGAAATAAAAGTATTTGTTTTTGACACAAAACACATGGAGAAATTGGTCAGAAAACTTTCAAAAATCCAGGATATTGAGAATGTTAGTCGAGTACGAATTAAGGATATTTAAAATTCCATTACTTTTGAAAAAAAGCAATCGGCTAATGCCAAGATTATTTCTGATATTTTCAATTCTCTTTCTGCCTTTTTACGGGCAATGCCAAACAGAGGATCCAACGCTGATGGACACGCTTAGTGTATCAAGGAATTTTATGCAAACTAACATTTATAAAAATGGCATTAAGCTCCAAAAGCACAAGTTCTCCTCCTTATTAAGCGACAGTAAAAAATGGTCTAAAAAAAATAAACTAGCCAACATCATTCTACCTGCTGGCCCTATCATTTCTGCGGGAGGCGTTTATCTAGCATATGACGCTATTAAGGGCGTGCCTATGGTATATATTGAAAATGGCGTAGAATACCCTTACGTGGTAAGAAGTTTACCCAAGCTTCTCGGAGGAATTGCTTTTTTCGTCACGGGTCTTTGTCTTGTAGAGTCTGCCAACGAGACTAAAAGCAATGCTGCTCTTTGGTATAATGAAAATCTAAAGAAAAACCTTGAGGCCAAAGAAACTACCTTCCAGCTTAAATTGGGCATAAGTAATTCCGGCGGCCTTGGACTTACAGCCAACTTTTGATCAAAAGGGCATTGTTTGCCATTAAAAATAGGTAAATTTGTGAGTAATTTGCTTGAGTGAACATAACCGAAAATTAATGAATCCGAATAGTTCAAATTTTGATTCTGCTAAACAAATTTTTCTTGCCTTTTTGGAGAATAAGCAGCTTCGCAGAACTCCAGAACGTTTTGCCATACTTGAAGAAATTTATGGTAGAACAGATCATTTTGATGTAGATGACTTGTACATCTCCATGAAAAACAAAAAGTATCAAGTGAGTAGAGCTACTGTTTACAATACGCTGGATCTTTTAGTGGAGTGCGACCTGGTAACTAAACATCAGTTTGGTAAAAATTTAGCTCAATATGAAAAAGCTTTTGGCTCTAGACAGCATGATCACCTTATCTGCCTAGACTGCCATAAAGTAGAAGAATTTTGTGACCCTAGAATCCAAAATATTCAAACAATGGTAGGCGACGCACTTAAATTTGACGTCATGCACCATTCTTTGATTTTTTATGGCAATTGCAAAAAAGAAAATTGCGAAAATAAAACAGTTTAAAAACAATCATTAATAGTACAGTCTTTGACATTTTAGTATGGTAGATATTTTATTGGGTTTGCAGTGGGGAGATGAAGGGAAAGGGAAAATAGTAGATGTATTAGCACCACAATACGAAGTAGTAGCAAGATTTCAGGGAGGACCAAATGCTGGTCATACCCTTGAATTTGATGGCTTAAAACATGTTTTACATCAAATCCCTTCTGGTGTTTTCAGAAAAGATTGTACCAATATTATTGGTAATGGTGTAGTTCTGGATCCTGTGATTTTCAAGAAAGAGATTACTAGTTTGACAGAGAAATTCGGCATGGATTTAACGGGCAACTTAGTTATTTCTACTAAAGCTTCTATCATTATTCCTACACATAGGCTTTTAGACGCTGCTCAAGAAAAAGCCAAAGGAGTTAATAAGATTGGCTCTACATTAAAAGGAATTGGCCCAACTTATACAGACAAAGTTGGCAGACATGGATTAAGAGTGGGAGATATTTTATCACCTTCCTTTAAAAGCAAATATGACAAGCTAGTTAACAAACATAAGGAGCAATTAAACTTCCTAGACTTTGAAATTGAAGGTTTGGAAGAAACAGAAAAAGTTTTCTTTGAAGCTTGTGAGTTCTTAAAGACTTTTAAAATCACAGAAACAGAGTATACTGTTAATAAACACCTCAACGAAGGCCAAAAAGTATTGGCAGAGGGTGCTCAAGGTTCTCTTTTGGATATTGATTTTGGTTCTTATCCTTTTGTAACTAGTTCTTCTACCACCGCCGCTGGCGTGTGTGCCGGTCTTGGTGTAGCTCCTGGAAAAATAGGTGAGGTTTACGGAATTTTCAAAGCTTACTGTACTAGAGTAGGTAGTGGTCCTTTCCCTACAGAACTGGAAGACGCTACAGGAGAACTGATGCGTAAGGAAGGAAACGAGTTTGGTGCTACCACCGGTAGACCAAGAAGATGTGGATGGTTAGATTTACCAGCCTTGAAATATACCGTTATGCTAAATGGTGTAACACAGCTGGTGATGATGAAAGCAGACGTACTAAACATTTTTGAAAATTTAGAGGTATGTACGGGATATAAATTACCAGATGGCAGCACTACAGATCAAATGCCATTTGACCTTTGTGATGAAGAGGTAACTCCTGTTTACAAGACGGTTAAAGGTTGGAACACTTCACTAGAAGGTATAACTGATTTTGATAAACTTCCTGCAGAACTTAAAGACTACGTTAAATACATTGAAGAAGAAGTAGGCGTGCCTATTACATATGTATCTACTAGCCCAGACAGAACTGCCACTATAAAAAGATAAAATTGAATGGATAAGAATCTGGCCAATTATTTATTTCACACAGAAACGCTCTATTTTTCTAAAGAGGATTTAGCTTCCGCTACTCCCAAAATAGAAGTTGCTGAAATAAGTAAACCAGATTCTAATCCTGAAATTAAAACCGAGGTCGGCACTAAACCACCAGCTACACCTATTAGTAAGGTAACCACCGCTGCCTCAGAAAAAAATACGCCCACAGAAGAGGCGAAACCTTTCAAAATGGACACCAACCATCTGGTGGTCGTACATGGTATAAAAACAGACGAAAGGGAGTTTTTAGTAAAAGTGTTAATGGCTCTTAATATGTCATTGGCCAAAGTGGATATATTAAATACCACTAAATACAACAACCCCGATTTCAAAGAAATCATTTATAACAATTCTATTTCTTCTATTTTATTCTTAGGTGAAGAAGCTGGAGGAGATTTCCTTCCAAAACTTAAGCTTAGTCCCTATCAAGTTAAGGATATTAAAAACATCAAATTTCTATTCTCAGCAAGTCTTACTGACGTCAGTTTGAATAAAGATAACGAAAAAAGACTTCTGTGGGAGTCTTTAAAAAGTCTGTATGGCAATTGATCTAGCTCAGTAGAGAAAACATTTACTCCAGAAAAAGCCAAATTCACTCCAAGAAAATTGGTCTTCGTCGGAAAGAGCTACTCCTAAAAAACTATTTTCAACAGTTTTGTATCATCAAAAATCGGGTAACCGACTTAATACAAAACATGAAAAAACTACACTTACTCTTTCTAACCATTCTCACTCTTCCTGCTCTATCTCAAAGCATTCTTAAGGGAAAAGTAACCGACAAAAAAGGTGAAGCACTACCATTTGCCAATATATCAATTGTAGGAACGTATGATGGTGGCTCTTCTGACATCAACGGCGTATTCAACTTTTCTACATCAGAAAAAGGGCTAAAAACGCTTCAGGTCTCTATGATTGGGTACAACGCCCACAAAGAGCAAATCACCCTAACAGACAGCACCCTGAGTTATGAAATAAAACTTACGGAAGCCATCAATTCTCTAAACGCCGTGGTCGTAACCGCTGGAATGTTTGAAGCCTCAGACGAAAAGAAAATGGTGATGCTCAAACCCATGGATATCGTTACCACGGCTGGAGCTGGTGCAGATATAGTATCCGTCATGCAGTTTCTTCCAGGAGCCACCAGGGTAGGTGAAACCGAAGGGCTTTTTGTTAGGGGCGGCTCTGCCAATGAAACCAAAACAGTTATAGATGGTATGATAGTCCAAAATCCATTTTTTAGCAGTACACCGGATGTTCCACAAAGAGGCAGATTTAACCCTTTTATGTTTAAAGGAACTGCCTTTAGCACTGGAGGCTACTCCGCCATGTACGGTCAGGCTCTCTCATCTGTCCTTCTACTCAATACACAAGATAAGCAAGGCGATAATAGCAACCTGAACTTAGGACTAAATATGGCAGGAGCCAATGCCTCCTATACGCACAAGGGTTGGATAACAGGAACGGTGAACTACACCAATCTGTCGCCTCTTTTAAACTTAGTTAAAACGAATATTGACTTTGAAAAAGTACCGCAGGGATTTGGAACGTCTCTTACCATTAATGAAAACTTTGACAATAACAGCTCATTAAAAGTATACGGAACATACTCCGATAATTCTTCCGCTCTTATCCTACCCTCATATGATGAAGAAAACAGTACTTATGTATTCAAAAACAACAATAATAACACTTTTACCAATGCATCATACCGCCAGTCTTTTGATGATGGTAACTGGGTAATGATGACCGGATTATCTTACAGTAACAATAAGGACAATTTATTACTAGACCACGTCAACTCTGACAGAAACGATAAAAGAACTCAAGCCAGAATAGTGATGAGCAGGCTTTTTGGAAATAATCAAAGCAGTACATTAAACTTTGGAGCGGAGTATCATGACATCAGATTATCCAACCTCTATGGCGAATCAGCGTTGACCTTAAACGACCAGTATAGCAGTATTTTTGTCGAATCAGAATTTTATATTTCTTCAAAATTGGCAGGAAGAATTGGAGCAAGAGGAGAACACTCCACCATTATCGGAGCAATGAATTTAGCTCCTAGAGTCTCTTTAGCCTATAAGGTTGGAAAGTTTGCTCAGTTTTCTTTAGCCGGAGGTAGATTTTACCAAAACCCTGATAAAGAATATTTATACATTAATCCAAACCTAGGCTACGAAAATGCCGACCATATTATCCTAAACTACCAAGTAAAGAAAAACGAGAGGACTTTCCGAAGCGAAGTTTTCTACAAAAAATATAATAATCTAGTAAGCGAAGCTTCTAACTATTTTGACCCTAATCCGTACAGATTCCCAAGCGGTGTCACTGATAATTCAGGCTCGGGATATGCTCAAGGCTTTGATGTGTTTTTTAGGGATCAGAAATCTTTAGAAAACGGTGACTTTTGGTTAACCTACTCCTACCTCGACACAGAACGTCAATTCAAAAATTACCCGTCAGAGGTGACACCAAGTTTTGCTACAAAACATAACTTTTCCGCTATTTATAAGCAGTTTATAAACAAAATAAGCACCAACGTAGGTGTAACTTTTACGCACACATCTGGAAGACCTATTTACATCATAGGAGACGACTTCCAAAATGTGGAACTAACGAAAGCCTTTCAAAACTTGAGCCTTAGTGCCAGCCATGTGAAACAGATTGGAAACAACTTCATTGTCTTTTATGCCACTTTAGATAACGTTCTAGGTAGAAAAAACATTTTTGGGTACAGATACTCTGCCGATGGTAAAGAAAGGTATGCCGTAAAACCAACGTCCAACAGGTCTTTCTTCTTCGGATTAAGCTGGACTATAGGGCAGTTAAACGGCAGAAGCCGAGAAGCCGACTTAGATTTTTAATAAACGCTCTCTCATCATATAAAAATTAACATATTTCAAATTTTAAACAATTCCTCAAAATGAAAAAAATATTCATTTCTATCTTATTAACGATTTCGGTACTCGCTGTTTCAGCTCAAAATGCTGCTTATGAAAAAACAATGACAGATTTGGTTTCTCAAATCCAACAGACGGGTATCGAAGAGTCATTTCAGCCATTGACAAATAAAATGGAACGTATTGCAGCGGCCGAAAAAGAACAATGGCTTCCTAATTATTGGGTGGCATATACCTACGCTAACGAATCTTTCAAAAAGCAAACTCCAGGAGAAAAAGACCAATTATTAGAACTTGCAGAATCTTTTTTAGCAAAAGCCGAAAAATTATCTCCTATCAATGATGAGATACAAGTACTTAAAGCACAAATAGCATCTGGTAGGCTATCTGTAGACCCTATGAACCGATTCCAGACCTACGGCGAAAAATTCACGAAAGCTCTCACCACCGCGACTAAACTAAATGCCAATAATCCACGGATATCATATTTAAGAGGAACTAGTGCTTTCTTTACACCCGAAAACTTTGGTGGAGGAAAAGCTGTAGCAAAACCACTTTTTGAGGCAGCACTAGAAAAATTCAATAACTTCGAACTTAAATCTGCCATGCATCCTAGTTGGGGCAAATACGAGTCAGTATACTTCTTATCACAATGTCAATAAAAACAATGCAAGCATCTCCATTTTCAATATTAGGATACGCCGATTTAATAGCGAAAACAGAAAGAGTACGTAGGAAGAATACTTTCATTAAATTTCTACTTGTATTCCCCGCAGCATTCATAGCCTACACCATACATGGTGGTGTAGGCCCATTTCTTCAAGAATGGTTTACAAAACTTGATGTTATAATTCCGATTCTCCAAATCGCTTTATTTATACACTTCATAGGTTCTGGAAACTTACTAAAGGGTTTTGATAAATGTTTGGCGGTTTTCAATGAAGAACGCTGGAAAGTGAATCACGTTTTAAGATATATTCCGAATAATGTAGGTGAAAACTGGCTACCACTATTTGTAAATCTGATGATTTTTATGGGCATGATGATAGGCATTCAGATAGGTCTAAGCATAGTAGCCAATATTACTCTTGTTCAGCGTTTTCTTGAAAACTGGAACATCTTATATCCAAATGCCGGGGCTGCACCTATTTTCCAATTTTTTAAATATTACATTCTCTCACCTATTGCTCTGTCATTTGCTGCAGTTACTATAAACTGGCTTTTTCTAGACAAATTGAATCAAACCAATGCATGATTGGCTCTCCCTTACATAGCAAATCCTTTCCATCGGAAAACATTAAAAACCTAGAGGTTCATACCTCATGGGGTGCCATTGAAGTTTTAGGAGGAGATTATACCGCGTTGCGGGTAGAAGTTTACGCCTACAAAAGAGGCTTGTTGAACTTTTTCTTACAAGATCCCATGAGCAAATCTGAATTTGAGAAGCTGGGCTTTAGAATTTTCACGGAAAATGAGACCCTACTCATCAAAAGTATCCATGGAAAAAGAAACTGGCTAGATAGTATTTTTTCTGGACACCAGGTTTCATTTAGGATTTTTGTGCCTAAAGACTTGTCAATCCATCTTAATTCTAGCATTGGTGATTTGACCCTCGTTAATGTTACTGGTAAACATTTGCTAAAAGGCTCCATAGGAAAGATAAACTTAACAGGGGTAAAGGGAAGCTTAAAAGGCCTAGGCAAGAATTTTGGAGGTGGTATTAAGGTGGAACAATGTCACGGCGATTTCGAACTCCACACCAGTGGAGGAAACTTAAACATTTCTCATTGCCAAGGAAACCATACCTACGCCACAGATGGAGGGAATATCAACATTTCAGACTTCAATGGTGTCTTAAACTCAAAAACCAAGGGCGGAAACGTAAATATCAACAGACTAACAGGAGAGCTCAAAGCCATTAGCTGGGGAGGAAACATTAAACTCACGGGCATCAGAGCCAATGCGGCTGCCACCACTAAAGGAGGAAACATAAGAGCAGACATTGACGAGCTTAAGGATTATTTATGGCTAGAATCTAGTGGAGGGAACGTAAAAACCCATCTCCCAAAAGATAAAGGAATTCAATTAAACGCAAGAGCCTCGAGAGTAAAAACTTACGGCAATTTCAACTTTAATGGCTTACGTTCTAGAACAGAATGGGACGGCACCATAAACGGTGGGGGCTGTAATGTAACCTTACGCTCTAGAGGAGGAACCTTGACAATTTACGAAAAAGAAACCATAGAATATTCAAACCCACTTTCTCCTAGTAAAAGTCCAAGTGTTCAGTCAAATTTTCAATTCAGTAAACCACGTTCCGAAAAGCAATCCGACACTTCAAGTCCGCCCAAAAATGCTCCTAAAGTTCACAAACCCGTGGCGTCAAGCGAAAAAAGAAATTGGAAGTTTTCACCCTTCGTTCCTTCCGGACTACAAGTTTTTTATGCTTTCATGTTTACCGTATTACTTGTTTACGGTCTAAACAGCATCACATATTTTACCTCGGAATTATTCAATCCCACTTCATTAGAAATAGAACATAATAAGGCGGTAGCCCTTCTAAATTTAACCACAGGTCTCTCAGCATTTCTGGGATTTATACTTTTCATCTCTTTTGTAGAAAAATATCTTCAACCCAAATGGCTGAAATATTTGTCTCTAATAGGACTAACATGTCTTTCTTTTTTCCTGGTTCACCTAGCGGTCAATCTCTACTTTGAATCCCAAACAAACACATTCGAGTTTTGGCAATACTTTATGGAGATCACAAGAACAAGAAGTAGTATTTCTGGTTTTAATAACTCCAAAATATTTTACAGCGTTATTCCTTCATTTGTGGCATGTGCGTATTATGCTTTTTGGAGTAGATCTACACATTTAAGCAGAAAAATATCAGAGCAAGAATACCAGTTGCTCAATATGGAGAAACTAAAAACCAAGGCACAGCTAACCGCCTTGGAAGCCAGAATTAACCCTCATTTTCTATATAATTCTCTTAACAGTATTGCGGGGCTTATTCATGAAGATCAAGACAAAGCCGAAGACATGACTGTGGAACTCTCTAAATTGTTTAGGGCCACCACTGGACGAAACAATGAAAGTAACCATTCTATAAATGAAGAGATAAGCTTGGTGAAATCTTATTTAGCCATAGAGCAAATGCGTTTTGGCAACCGCTTAAACTACAGTATTAACGTAGAAGAAAAACTAAACGATAAGCTTATTCCAAGATTTCTACTTCAACCTTTAGTTGAAAATGCCATTAAGCATGGAATATCTAAAATAGCCGACAGCGGCGAAATCAAAGTAGACATTAAAGAAGAGGGACAATTTATTGTGATAGACATACATGACAACGGACCTGATTTTGGCGAAGATATATCTGGCGGATATGGTTTAAAAAGTGTCAAAGACAAACTAACCTTAATATACGGAGATTCGGCGATGCTCCAAATCAGCAACGACCCTATCAAAAACATCCAAATTAAAATAGATAAAGACCATGAATTATAAAGCTATACTCATAGACGACGAACCATTGGCTATTAGCAGATTAAAAAGACTACTCTCCAAATTTGAAGATATTTTTGAAGTCATAGATGAAGCGACTAACGGCGAAGAAGGGTTAAAAAAAATAGAAAGTCAAAAACCCGATTTGATTTTCCTGGACATTGAAATGCCCATCCTAAACGGTTTCGAGATGTTGGCTGCTTTGGATTATATGCCTATTGTGGTTTTCTGCACCGCATACGATCAATACGCCATAAAAGCCTTTGAAGAAAATAGCCTAGACTATCTCCTAAAACCAGTGGAGAAAGAAAGACTGCAAAAAACAGTAGATAAACTAAAAGCCAGATTATCCGAAAAAGACAGGGGTTTTGAGCAAGCTACGCTGCAAAAACTTATGGAACAGCTAAACCCTAAAAAGGAACTGCATAGCATTACGGTGAAATCTGGAGATAAAATCCTATTTATTTCCCTATCACAAATCAGTCATTTTCAGGCGGATGATAAATATGTTTTTCTAAATACAATGGACGGAAAACAGTATTTAACCACTCATACCATTACTTCTTTAACAGATAAACTTCCAGAAGAATTTGTAAGAATTAGCCGTTCGGCAATTATACATGCTTCCAAAATCCAGTTTATGGAAAAAGGCTTCAATGGCAAATTTGTGATTCAATTAAAGGACCAAAAACAAACCAAGCTAGAGTCTGGCGGCTCCTTTGCCGATAACTTAAAGCAGCTGATGGAAGTGTAAAGTTAGGTAGAGCTTCAATTAGATTTCTTCAGGGAGTTCTTCAAAAATCGAAAAGGTTAGTTGGACCTACAGTCGGACTTTAATTTAGGAAATTGGCACAAAATTATCTGAATAGCTTTTTGTTAAAATACTCAAAAAGAGGATTACCATTGATTTACCAAAAAAGTAACCCATGAAAGCTACAAATTCAAAAACGTCAATTGGACCCTGATTATGCGTTGGGGAATCGTTATGAGTAGTTAAATCACAATAAATCAGACAATTAAAGGAAATTAGCATATACCGCTATGGTGATTTAGTTTAAATGGATTTACGTACTGATTTGAAGCAATTTAGCTACGGTTCCGATAAAATCGGGAGATTGACTAATGCATAAAGCGGGTTGAAGCAATTCAGAAAATATTGCAGCGATAATAAAACTTGAACAGAGAAAGAGTATGCTGAATTATAGCGGAAAACTAGATTCAACCATTGATTTAGATGTTTTAGGGGACAGTCGTTTAAAATGGCATAATTGATAGCTCTGTTTGGATTTATTAATTTTAAGGGGGTGTAAAATCTTATATTCTTACTGAGTTAATTGTAAATGATTTAGTAAGAATGAATGAAATTGTTTGGTCAAAATGATATAATTGAAAGTGTTGTAAATTAAAAAATCGTACAGACCATTTCTCGAATTTAACTATGATACACCTGATTTAGGTTTTCCCAATGTTTTACACTATTAATAATCGCAAATCAAGTAAATGCCTCGCTTAAACCGACTTACAGAAATCCTTATTCAGCTTCAATCTAAAAGAATTATTAAGGCTCAGGAAATAGCCGACAGATTCGAGATAAGCTTAAGAACTGTTTATAGAGACATTAGAGCTCTTGAAGAAGCGGGGGTACCCATATTGAGCGAAGCTGGAGTGGGCTATTCCATCATGAAGGAATATAGACTTCCACCGGTACAATTCACAGAAGATGAAGCCTTTTCTTTTTTAACCGCCGGAAAACTTATTTCAAAATTAACAGATGAAGACACCAAAAAATCTTTCGAATCTGCTCTTTTTAAAATCAAATCTGTACTTAAAAATGCCGACAAAGAACTACTTGATGATGCCTACCAGCATATTGAAGTTTTAGAAAACGACTATTTACCAAGCGAACGAAACGAACGGCTAAACATAAAACAAATACTTAAGGCCATTCTTAACAAGAATATTATCAAAATAGAATATTTCACAGGTTCTAGGTTTGAAAAAAATGAAAGGGACATTGAACCCATTGGTATATTTTCAAGCCATGGAAATTGGTATTTGATAGCATGGTGTAGATTAAGGAAAGACTACAGAAATTTTAGAATTGACAAAATAACGACCTTGGTAATACAGACAGAACGTTTTGACAAAAAACATCCGAAGCTCCATACCTTTATCAATAATACGCAGTCGAAAGAAAACCTCATTAAAGTGGTTTTAAAAATCGACAAAAAAGGATTCCGATACATGGGAGACCAATATTATTATATGGGTTTTATCTCTCAAAAGGATTTAGGTGAACAAATTGAAATGACATTTTTGACTGGCAACTTAATGGGCTTCGCCCACTGGTTTCTCTATTTAGGAAAAGTAGCAGATATTATTGAACCCGAGCAACTTAAGTTAGATGTAAAAGAACTTCTTATAAAGAGCATGGATAGGCTTCAACAAAAAGAAGCTGACAAGTGGTTGTCACTCCTCTAACCTAGTTTAGCAAAAACAATAATGGGAAAATTAGATTTAACAAAGACCTACAAAACTTACTATAAATCACAGGCAAAACCTGAAATAGTGAATTTTGAGACTATTAATTACTTATCAATAACGGGAATTGGTGACCCATCAGGAGATGAATTTGCTCTAAAAATTGCAGCACTCTATCCAGTCGCTTATACCATTAAATTTGAATGTAAAGCTGTTGATAAGGATTTTGTAGTCCCGAAACTAGAAGGATTGTGGTCATTTGACTTAGATAAATATGATGGCATTGCCATGGAAAATGCTCCTATAAAAATCCCAAGAAGTGAATGGGCATATCGATTATTAATTAGAATGCCTGATTTTGTAAATCCTGAAATGGTACAAAACGCTATAGACCAAGTTAAGGTCAAAAAAGGTGAACTCCCTTTCATAGACGAACTGACATTCCATACTATGAATGAAGGCAAATGCGTCCAAATACTTCATATAGGTCCTTTTAATACAGAACCCAAATCTTTAGCAAAACTTCAAGAAGTCATGGAAGAAAACGGTTTTGCAAGAAATGGTGAGCACCATGAAATATATCTTTCGGATTTTAGGAAAACCGATCCCGAAAAATTGAAAACAATTCTCCGAGAGCCAGTCAAATAAATTAATCCAATCTTTTTAAGACCATTTCACTAACCGCTTGACCAATGGCCAATGAACTTGTAGCCGCAGGTGATGGTGCATTACAAACATTGATGGCTTGTGCATTTTCAATGATCTTGAAATCATCCAAAAGTCCACCAGTAATATCACATGCCTGAGCTCTTACACCTGCTCCGCCTGGAATTAAATCTTCCGCTTTTAATTCTGGAATTAAAGCTTGGAGTGCCTTTGTAAAAGCAGCTTTTGAAAAAGACCTATAATACTCGCCCATACCGGTTTTCCAATATTTAGCCGCCACTTTTTGAAAACCGGGCCACATGAGTGTTTCCGCCAATTCGGAGAACTTAAAATCTGTTTTTTTATATCCCTCTCTTCTAAACGCCAAAACCGCATTAGGCCCTGCCTCAACCCCACCATTTATCATTCTTGTAAAATGCACACCCAAGAAAGGAAAGTTAGGATCTGGAACTGGGTAAATTAGATGTTTAACTAAATATTGTTTTTCAGGTTTTAACTCATAATACTCGCCTCTGAAAGGAATGATTTTTAAATCAATTTTATCATCTTGAGTCATTTGAGCTACTTTATCAGAATATAGACCTCCGCAGTTTACCACCAATGTTGTGTTATAACTCCCCTTTGTGGTCACCACATTCGAAACTCCATTTAACTGCGAAACAGATGTTACCCTCTCGTTATATCTTATCTCCCCGTCGAGCTGTAGAATTTTCTCGGCATATTTTTCACTAACCTTTTTATAGTCAATAATACCAGTCTGAGGCACTTTAATGCCTTTAATACCGGCAACATGCGGTTCTATCTCACGCATCTCGTCACCACTTAAATAAACCAAGTTTTTCAATCCATTTTCTTGTCCCCTTTGAAAAAGTGTATCCAAAATAGGCAATTGCTCTTCTTTCGTAGCTACTACTATTTTCCCACATAAGTCGTATTCTATTCCTTCTTGCTCACAAAATGCTAACAATTGATTATAACCAGATATACAATTAGTAGCTTTTAAACTTCCTGGTTTATAATATAAGCCAGAGTGAATAACGCCACTATTATTACCAGTTTGATGTTTGGCTGGTGAATCTTCCTTTTCCAAAACCAAAAGCCTTGTATTCGGTTTTTGCGTTTTTATTTTCAAAGCCGTAGCTAAACCCACTATCCCACCACCAATAACCACCACATCGTATCTCATAAATTTCTTCTGATTTTTAGCTTTAAAGACATTTGACCTCAAAATTGACAATAAGTAATAAACTCCTGAAGTTTAAGTACAATATATTTTGGCTGTTCGGCCTGTCAATCTTAAATTTGTGCAAATTTATTTATTGAGCGTAAAGCAATGAAAAAAATCAGCTTTTTATTATTCGTAGCCGCTACTGGCCTTTTAAGTTCTTGTAACTATCAAAAGAACAACCAAATCAAGCAAAAAGACCTTCATGAAGGTGATGAGAGAGTATATGGTGAAAGCCTAGAGGCTCCTGCAAGACAGCTTTCAAAGCAGTATGAAGCAACTCCAGAGGATATTGCTAGAGCTGCAGCTTTAAGAACAAAAATTTACGGTGAATAAAATTCACTTAAAAAGTTTATAACTGAAAATTGCGAACGACATCAAGGAGTTCGCTTTTTTTGATATACCCAATTTACAAATGAATATAGCTATAGTAACAGGATCTGCCGGATTGATTGGCAGTGAGTCCGTTGCCTTTATGTCTGACAAGTTTGACCTAGTTATTGGAATTGACAATAACCTGAGAGCTTACTTTTTTGGTGATGAAGCTTCCACAGAGTGGAACAAAAAAAGAATAGAGGACCAGTACAGCAACTATAAGCACTATCAAGCTGATATTCGTTCTGAAGAAGAAATTGGCAAAATCTTTCAGGAATATGGTAAAGACATAAAACTTATCATTCATACTGCCGCTCAACCCTCTCATGACTGGGCCGCTCGTGAGCCATTTATGGATTTTACCGTGAATGCCAATGGAACATTGGTGATGTTAGAAATGACTCGTCTTCATTGCCCTGAAGCGGTATTTATTTTCACCTCTACAAACAAAGTATACGGAGACAATCCTAACTTCCTTCCTTTGGTAGAGCATGAGACGCGTTGGGAAATAGCTGAAGACCATGCTTATTTCAAGGATGGTATTGATGAGCAAATGAGCATTGACCATACAAAGCACTCATTATTTGGAGCTTCCAAAGTAGCTGCTGATGTATTGGTTCAGGAGTATGGTCGTTATTTTGGAATGAAAACTGGTGTATTTAGAGGAGGTTGCCTAACAGGACCAAATCACTCTGGAGCACAGTTACATGGCTTTTTGGCCTACCTTATGAAATGTGCCATTACAGGCAACCACTACACTATTTTCGGTTACAAAGGAAAGCAAGTTCGTGATAACATTCATTCTTGGGATTTAGTAAACATGTTCTGGCATTTCTACCAAAACCCAAGAAGTGCTGAGGTTTATAACGCTGGTGGAGGTAGATTCTCTAACTGCTCTATGGCAGAAGGTATTACACTTTGTGAGGAAATCACAGGTAACAAAATGAACTACAGCTTATCTGACGACAACAGAAGTGGAGACCATATTTGGTATATTTCTGATTTAAGCAGATTTAAGTCGCACTATCCTACTTGGGATTGGAAATATGACTTAAAAACTACTTTAAGTCAGATGCATGATAATATTTCTAAGAGGGTTTAGTTTGATTAGGAAAAAACACCTTAAACGTAGCATAATACAGGAAAGTGAACCATAATATTTTCACTTTCGTGTATACGCTATTTCTTAATAGGAACTGAAGGCGAATTCTTCTATAGTGATATTTTAGTGTAAAGGGTTTCACACTTGGATCCAATACATGCCCGTGATAATTACCTAATAAATTTGACGGAAGCTTCTCCTTTATCAAAGTTTTAATTTCTACAGGAAGTGGGGCATCTAGTTCGCAACAAGCCAAGTGGATTGAAAAAAGAAATATATTTTGAACATCCCATTTCTTTGATACTTCTAAAATCATCTCCCAATCTATTAATTCAGTATACTTTGCCAAAAGAGAAGCAACATCCATTATGCTCTTGAAGGTAGGATACCTGATGGAAGTATGATGAATGCAAGTTGTGAGCAAAAGACCTTCTGGACCTAATAGGTTTATAAAATCTGTTGATGACAGATTTCCGTAAGTTGTAAGTTGTTTTACTTCTTCGAAAGGAATATTATTTTGGAGCATTCGAGTACCTAAAAACCAGTGCGGCTCCACAAAAAACTTCCTATGACTATGTTCCTTAAATAGAAAGTTGTACTCACAATGATGATATAAATATACCTTCTCAAACGCTTTAGGCACTTTTTTTTCTGGCAGGTATCCCTTTTCTATTAGTATTCTCTTTAGTGCAGCAAAGTCATCTTTTTTAAATAGAAAATCAATGTCACTAAATTCACGCATCCCAAAACTACCGAATGCAGCATTTGACAGAACTAATCCTTTATATGGTATTATTTCAATATTATTACTCTTTAAAAGCTTAATTAAAACATTTAATTCTGTCAGCTGCTGTAAGTTGAAAGCTGTTATCCCCAAGACTTCCATTCTCAACTTTAAAACGACATCGTTGCTAAAATCACCATAATACATAGATAGAGCCTGATAAACTGATGGCCTAACCTGATGAAAGCGAGACAAAAACAAAACCACATCCCAGTCAAGCGTTTCTAGTTCAGTATATAGTCTTTCTTCTTTCCCAAGAAAAAGCTTTAGTAAGTGTATTAGAAAGCCATGCTCTTTCGAATCAAATTTCATTAACAAATTCGTTTAAAATCAAACATTCTTTTTTAAAAAAACTCCATCCATTCTAAAAATGCTTTTTGTCAATATTGCTTCATTTGAAAATTCATTATAAGCGATTAATTTATAGTAAAATATTGCTACAACACTTGTAAAATCAAATTTAGCTGAAAACTCTTGATTATAGCGTTTGCGGCCATCTCGATCCTTCGAGAAAACACGTGACCGCAACTTATTTTAACTTGTCAAGCTAACTATATTTTATTTTCTTTGAAAAAAGTAAACTTAAACCTCTTACAATTTACCAGTCTTAAAAATATTCACATAATAGTTATCTGATTTAAATCTAAACAAATTGCTCAACCTACAAAAGAAGTCTTATGTTCCTTTTATTTCGGACATAACCTTCTCATTTATACTGTTTTGGTGTACTATTATTTAGTAATATAATTATATGTCCGTTCAGAACGCATTAACACTCATTCAAAAACTAAGGAATGAAAGCCCAATCGAAAATATTATTTCATTGGAAGATATTCAAAATATAAGTCCTACTTACAACTTAACTTGTAGCCTTGAAGAACTTCAAAAGGCCTTTAAAATTGATTGGAAAATGCGATGGATAAAGACTCATGAAAGTAGACTGAAAACTTAAGAAAGTTGATGTATTATTTTTTCACTGAAGATATAAACAGGTAATTATTTATAGGGTTTTTATTCAAAAAATCTGATAAAGAAATAATATACTTGCACTCCTCAGGATTTATTTTTTTATAAAACAATTCTGTCAGTGCCCACTTTCTTAAATTAGATGAATACGCCACACAAGTGCTCTCTTTTTTATCTATTATTGAATCGGATGTAAATCCATTATTTTCAAGTAAAAATTGATAATCTTCAATACTCCTTTCTTTATTATCTTCAGAAATAAACCAATTAAGCTGTTTATCAGGAGTTAGAACAATGTCACAAATTATAAGCTGACCATTTTTTTTTAGTACCCTAGCCGCCTCTCTAATAAAATCAGCTCTAGTGTTAAAATGAAACGCTGCTTCTACACAACAAACTACATCAAAATACTCATCAGGAAACTGTAAATTAGTCGCATCCATTTCCATAAACCTTAGATGAGGATACGTTTCTTTGCAGCATTGGATTTGCTTCCCCGAAATATTTATACCTATGGTAGTTGAATTAATAAATTCTTCTTGTAAAAAATCGGTAGTAGCTCCCATACCACAAGCCACATCAAGTATATTCCCTTTAGCCTCATATACATTTTCCGTTAATGTTTTCATCAAGTTTCTGCATGCTTTAGCCTGACTGTTTACATTACCTTCCCATAAACCTACATTATTAAAGTTGCTGTTTTCATAATACATCTGCATTACAGGGCTATTCATAAATCTCTGATAAACCTGTAACATTCGATTGTCTTCTTCAAATAATGTATCCATCTGATTTTTATTGAAAATTAAAGCAAATTGACTTTTAAGCTATTTAACCCTCTCACCCTAAAGTTATCATACCAGTCTAAAACTTGATTCTGCTCAAAAGACAGCATAGGGAATCTCTCGAGCATCACTTCTAACGTTACTTTTGCTTCCATTCTAGAGAGGTATGAGCCAATACAGTATCTAGTGCCATAACCAAATGCCAAATGCGAGTTTGACTCTCTAAGTACATCGAACTCTTCAGCATTCTTAAATACAGATTCATCTCTATTAGCTGCCCCTACAAGTAAAACAAGTTTTTGGCTAGCTTTTATTTTCTGACCAGAAATCTCTGTATCCTCTAAAGCATATCTAACACTAAAAGAATTAGCCGTCTCAAATCGAAGAGTCTCCTCACAGGCTTTTTCAATAAGTGATGGCATCTTTTTTATCAAGGCAAACTGATCTGGGTATTGCTGCAGACAATAAAACAAATTACCAATAAAATAAATGGTAGACTGCACCCCAGCAAGAATAAAAAAAGAAAGGTTGGCTAGTACCTCATCCATGCTTATTCTTCCAAGGCACTTACCTTCAAGTAGAAGTGCAATTAATTTATTTGCATCACCTCCGGCTTGCTCTTTAGTTTCCTTTCTAAAAAACTCCATAAAATTTATAAGAGAAGAAACACCTTCTTCTTTTTCTCTTTTAGTAATATCAAGAAAAAAGAGCATGCTTAGTTTTAAAGAGTGTTCCTGAATCCAATCACTATATTCATAACCAACCCCTAAAAGATCCAGAAAAACCCTAGAAGTTAATGGTATACTAATATCTTTAATAATATCTATTTGAGATTTACCTTCAATATTATTTAATATATCATCAAGTTTCTTTCGCACCCCCTCTTCAGATAATTTCAATTTCCCTGAAAGAAATGGGGGTGAAAATGCCTTTTTTATACGACTATGATCCTCTGCATTTCTATTAGAGATCCAAAGACTTTGACTTTCAAGTGTCTTATTCTTAAGTGACAGATAACCTTCAAATCCAATGGCATTGTCTGCGATTTCGCTCCATGTGGGATTAAGAGATTTAACACCTTCAACAGGTACAGGAAACCCGAACAATGACGAATCCCCTAAAACATTTTTCACATCCGTATATTTTGTAAGAAACCATGCATTATACCTCTCTGAATAATAAGCTGGCGAGCAATTTCTTAGCGTTCTATAAACAGGATATGGGTCAGAAATAAAACCAGCATCCTTAGTGTCAAGAAAAAAAGGGTCAAGATTCATTTGAATGTTTATTTATCTTTTGTAAAGCATAAAGAATAGTAATAGTGGTAAAAACTTTATTTTGGTCAGCAACATGCCAATTATTCTCACTCGCATCTGGACTAATCGTCCCAGGCATGGGTACTTGAAGGTTCGCATAAGAACCCCAGCTCCCATCTTCAAGTTGACTGCTTAGTAGATATTCCAATCCTAAAGTGATGTTGGCCTCATCTAAACTCATTTTCCCCGAAAACAGTAGTATACGTAACAAAAGAGAAATTTTGAATGGAGAGGGCTGAGAAGAATCCAGTTCATTTACCATTCTCCCTCTGGCCCAGGAAACTGACCTTGCGATTTCCTCTGCGTTATTTCCTTTATTTAAGGCCATAGCTTCAGTAGCAAGTGCAGTGGCATATTCATCTGTTGACCACCAATAGGACTTAATCGAACCATCTTCATTTTGGTTATTTAGAATAGCTTTTAATGCTTTTTTGTCCCCAGCTAAGGCATAAGCGGCAGTAACACATAAATGCAGGCTCTGCCAGCCATTAAAAGATGCTTTTTCACCAAGCTTAGTAACCTTCCGAATCTTGTCTTTTTCAAGATAAGTTGTTACCCCATTGTCATCCAAAAAGTATAATTTTAGAATGTCTTGAAGCTTCAAATTATCTACCTCAGATATACGGATTGAAAAGAGGTAAGCCCAAATGGTACTATCCGCGTCACCAGGGGTCATCACATTATATCCAAACCCAAAACCTAGTCTACACCTTTTTCTTAAAACCGACCAAGCTCGTTTAAGACTCTCTTTTACGCCCACTTTTTCAAAAAACGAAAGATGATATCCTACATATGCCGTTACCCATTCGTCACTTTTTCCTGGGGGCAAGGCGAAATCAATCCAAAAACCAGTCTGCAATTGTGAATCAAGCACAAAATTCACCCCTTTTTCTGTAGCAATTTCTATATTTTCGGCTTTTGAAAATATTGCCCTTTTGTTTTTGTCATTTTTTAAATTAAGCCATAGATTACCATAACCTAAATATGCTTTTAATTCAGGCTTCCCAGAGGGCTTAATACTTAACTTTAGATGAGACACTTCTCTTTTCATATAAGTAAACTCATCCTCGGGCCTTTTTAATGTTTCCAACCAAAGCTGTTCAGGCCAAATTGTTAATGAGCTTGGAAATATTTCCTTTTCCCAATCTAAAACGGCTTTGGCTTTTTCTGCTAAGCAAATCGCTTTTTTAACACACTCGTCGAGGAAGAAGCTCCATCGAGTGTCCTTATTAGGTTGGTCATCCCAAAAACACTCAAAGCCAATCTTTTTTTGAACAGACGCTCCTAGATCAAGACACAGCCTTACTCTATCAGAAACGCTGTAAATAAATTCTACCCAGCCTTCAATATTCTCTGTGTCATACCTATAGCCTACTGCCCTGAGAAAAGGAATAACTTGATCAGCATACATATTTTTTATATTAATACGTATCACATCAGTTTCTCTTGAAAACTGAATGCCTGCAAAAAAGATATAAGCATTCTCTGGACAACAGCTAATACAAGTATTTAAAATTGGGTAAAAAGGACGGCTCTCTCCTAATGTTTCTTGGAGGACTTTATACAGGAACACATTATTATCATTTTTCGATTTTTTAGCCAAGGAAAAAAATATGAGTGGAATTCTTCTCTCACCGGTTCGAATATCCATCTCAAAAAATATTTCTTCTATATTCTTATGGTATCCATCTGAATGGTCTAACCACTTGCGGAAAAACTCAAAAAACGAAAACCATTCGGCATTGTCTGAAATATTCCGAAAATCCAACCATTCTGATAGGATATCAGTATTATCTCTTCCGCTAATCAGACACTGTTGTAAGTCTACTTGAGCCTCTTCATTCATTCTGCATTCCAATCCTATACGAAGTATTGGAGGAAAGAAACGAGCTCTATCTTGTAAAAGCCTTAACTGCTTTTTACCTACTAAAGAAACAGGTAATCCGGACCAAAAAGAATCAAGATAATCAGAAAGTGAATTGTCCTTAGCTACCCTGTTCATCTGCTATTCCATTCTAAGAATAGATTCATATAAAACATGTATTTCTTCCAAATTGTTTGAGGCCTGTACTTCATAAGCATCAACCTCATTTAAAAACTTTATACTTTCTCCAAAATAATATCTTCTATAATCTTTTGATACTAGTTCAGGAATCATGATTTCCTGAATTAATATTTTCAAGCTTTCCATTATTTCAGAAGACTTAATCACCGTTTCTACTCCTCGTTCTTTTAGAAAATAAACACCCCTAACCTTTAGTGGAATACGCTCCGAGGAATTTACATCATTATGATAATATGATTTAAATGTACCAACAGGAGTAGTCAGCGATTCAATCTCGGGCTCCGGAAGATATAAAGGTTCTATATGAGATGCGGGAAGTGACAAACCTTCTATTGTTTCATTTTTTACCTTAATTATTGATTCACCGGGAAAAGCAAAAAACTGCCCCTCCTTTTGCTCAAGAATACAATAATCATCACACCAAATTGGATAGCCCATTGAGCCGAAGTAAGCCGCAGTGGTAGACTTTCCAGCTCCTTTAGAGCCGACAAATAGAATTACTTCTGACGCGATTTGAATAGCACTGGCGTGCAAAGCATATATTTCATTAATCTGAAACCATAATTTCAAAACAGCTCCCTTTGATATGCCGTCAATTGTTTCTTGCGATACTGACTTTTTCTGCGAGTAAAACACCAAATCACTTTTAGCTTTCAGAATAAATGAAAGCCATACATCATCGTAGAAACAATATTCAATCAAATACCTACTCTGGTTTTCTGTACATTGAGATATACGCTCATGCCAACCTAAGTACTCCTGTGACTTATTGACAAACGCAAAAGAGTTCTTTTCTACAAGACTAGAAAAGTCTCCCAGAGATAACAATTTTAACCTAAACAACGAGCTATAATCAATTAAAAATAAATCATGAAGTATAAGCCGCAGCTCCTGCACCATCGTTAACACTGCCACCACCGATAGTTTGAGTAACATCTGCCAACTTCCCAAAATCTTTTAATTCAGGTGATACGTATTCCTTTTTTTTTATTGAATCTGACTTTCTCATAATGTAGTATTAATAAAACAACCATAACCTACTAGCCGAAAACAGCTAGTCATGTAAAGTTAGTTTTTTTTTCCATGCTAAAACATGTATAACATATATTATTATACGATGATCATTTAATTGAATCTTATTAGGGTTTTGAATTAAACTAAGTAAAACTGTAGTATCAATTTTGTCCTTTAAAAACTCATTCTCTTCCTTAATTACACTTTCCAATTCATTTAAAACCCCACTTGATACTAGGTTATTAAAATGAGGTCCCCCGAATAAATGTGTTTTTGGTCTTCTTACCACTTCTATAGGTAAAAAGGATTGCATACTTAGCCTTAACAAATATTTATTATGAAGTAAGTGCGGCGGAATGGCCCATAAAAACTCTTGAAGTTCCAATGAGAAAAAAGGATGACGAACTTTCACTCTATTTTCGCTAAAACCCTGATGACCATGCTCAAGAATAGATTGCCAAAAGCTATTGGTAAACAAAGCAAATACCTTAGATTTTGAAGATACACCATTCTTCTTTTGTAACTCTAGGTAGTCATTTTTTATAAATGCAGGATTGAACCAAGTAGGTAAAAGATTAGGATTTGTCGACCCCCCCATAATCAATCTCTTAATTACCCTTTTTATGCCAATAGAAGGCAGTTTACCATGAGCTTTAAAAAAGTCCAAACCATCCAAGAAAAACTGAATAAAGTGTCTCGACCTGAGCATTTTGAACCAATGCTGTCCGTCATAATCAAAAAGAACATCTGCCCCAAAACCTGTCAACAACACGTTTAAAGAGGAATTTGAAGCATCCTTAACCATTGCCCTTTCTGGGACAGCATTTGGCACTCCCGCTGGCTCGGGTATCCAGTCTTCTAATGTAAGTGTTAATTTTTTTAAAAATTCTTCAGCAGTAAATTGTTTTAGCTCAATATCCAGATGGCTTGCAATCATATTAGCATAATACCCTTCACTTTCTTTAACAAGGTTTTTATATGTCAGATTATACGCCTGTAGTTCATAATCCTGAAGATAACCCTTTGCAAGTACATGTTTAGCCATTGCCGTTACTGACGAACTATCCATTCCACCACTAAGTTGTGAAGCAACCCTATTGTTTCTTAAACGTTCCGATACCGATTTCTCAAAAAGTCGAGTAAAATGTGTTATATAATCTTCAGTCTTTTTATACCTTATTAACTTTTCTGGCAGCTCGGGAGTCCAGTACCTTTTGGTTATAAGTTTTCCATTTTCAAATACTAATATGTGTGCCGGTGGCAGTTTGAATATTTTCTTATAAATGGTTTGACTAAAGCTACCATCATTACCTGTAATGAAGTAACTTTTAAGTACCTCTTCATTTATTTCAGTCATAAGGCCAGGCACCTTTCTAAGAGAAATATAATAATTGGAAAAATAAACGCCTTCCTCTGTTTCGGCATAATAAAAAGGAATAAGCCCAAAATGATCTCTTGCACAGAAAAGAGAGTTTTCTGCTTCATTCCAGATAGCAAATGAATAGTCGCCACTTATACGATTAACACATTCCTTTCCCCAAAACATATAGGCATATAAAAGGATGTGAGAGTCTGGGTCTAATTTATTAAGTTCCGGAAACCTTCTATTTAAATCGGTAATTAGCTCTTCCCTATTATCTAGGCGAACGTCTCCAATAATTCTTAAGTTCTGATCTTGGGTATAAGGTAGTTCTTCTTTTTTTGTATCATCAAGAACCTTAAATAAGCCAAAACGAAGTTCAATCTTAAGACTTTTCCAACAACCACTAAAATCACTACAGGTCTTAATTATTTCCTGATGACAATAATCTAGAGTCTTTGAATGGTAATCCATAATTACCGGTGCAACAAATCCAATATATCCACTCATTTGATTAAAGCTGACGTTATATCCCCAACTAATACTTTGTATTGTTCAATTACAAATGGGTGATCATTCACAACTTCACCACCCTTTTCTAGCCACGCATGAGCAAACAAGTTCCCTTCTTTTATATAGGTACCAATAACAAGGTCTGTACTAATCGCTCTACGTTGAAGCACGAATTGCAAAGCAAGTGACTGAGAAAGGCACTTACCCTTCAAAAAGCCACTTTCTTTAATTTGATTAAATACCGTAATTGAACGGTCCAAATGAGCTACTTTATTAATAGTATCAGCATTTACTTTTTTTGAAAAAAAATGCAATACTTTAGAAGTTCTCTTTAGCCCAATAAAGCGTAGACCGGCTTCAATTAACAAAGTAAGACCATGACATTTAATAAGTCGCCAACTGTGACCTTTTAAGGTTGTTTCAAATACTTCAAAGTCTTTTTTCTTTCCCATTAAGAAATAGAAATCAACCCTGCATCAGAAAGTTTCTTAATAAAAGTAAACATATCAGATTTCAGAACTTCTGGCGTCACATCAAACTCCTCGATGGCTAAATTGTAAACGTATTCTACATCCTCATATTTAGAAAACATTTGCCATAGATACTTCCCAACTACATTAAGACCATAGTAATGTTCTGTTGGCATATTAAGAATAACAGATTCATTGACTAAATCCTGTACAAGTACGTCCTCTGAAATCCTGATCTTATTAGGAAGCTTATTCATTTTTAAATTAATTATAGTATAAAAGAACCTTTTGAAAAATAAAAGATATATAAAAAACAATGTTCCGCATTAAATGTTGTAGTTCAAAAACAACCTCATCGTTTTAAAGTATAAAATAACTTAGCTCTTACCCTAAAGAGGCATAAAGCAAGCTAAGTTTTGTGATGTTTTAAGATATTATACCTCACTTCAAACTGTAACATCCACTTGATAAAGCCTGTGATATTATTTACAATAAAACTCTACCACTTATTGAAAGCAAATAGTTAGAATCACTTCAAAAGACTACTCCTTCCGCCCACAAAGGCAGCCAAACACAGCATTAAAACCACAAACATAAAGCCTACAGAAAGGCTCCATTGCTCAGATATAACTCCAATCATAGAAGGGCCCGCTAGAAAACCAATTAAGCCCCCAGAAGTTATCATACTAAAACCTTGAACCTCGCTTACGTCTGGAATATTAGAGGCCGCACCAAATAATACGGGCACAATACAGCAGCAACCCACTCCTGTAAACACAAAACCACTAATGACAAAGATTGGTGACACGCTTAGACTTACTACTAAAAAACCTATTGCGGCCAGTAAGGTGCCGATGACAATAACTTTCTTCTCGCCAACCCTTGGGATAATAATATCACCATTTAATCTACCCAAGGTCATGGCCATGAAAAAACCGCCATAACCCAAACTAATAAGAGACAGCGGTGACAACAAATCTCTTTTAAGGTAAATAGAGCTCCAATCCACCACCGAACCTTCCGACATGAAAACCACCAAACAAATAAAAGACAAACCAATGATGCTTTTGTTTGGCATCCTAAAGCCCGATCCCGAGTGAATGTAATAATCGTGCAGATTATATTCTTTCTTTAAAAGAGCAATACCTGTACAAATAAAACCTAAAACGAAAAGTATTTGTGTGCTGCTGGTAAATTTAAAACCGAACATAAAAGCCGCAAAAGCAGCCCCCACCACTCCTCCAACACTATAAATACCATGACAAGTACTTAGAAACCGTTTTTGATATTTTTTTTCAAACCTCACGGCCACTGCGTTAACCGCCACACCATTCAGAAAACCTATACCTCCCCTAAAAAATAATGCAATGCCGAAAACCACTGCATTTTGGGCATAAACCTCCACACAGAATAATAAGGCCTGAACAATATTCCCAATGCCCATCCAGTGCCCCACTTTAATATTTCCGAAAACTAAAGTGCTTAAAAAAACCGCAGTAATAGAGCCCGCTGGAGCCATTAAAAGTATTAATCCCAAATCGCCATCGCTTAAGCCCATTCGTTCCTTCATAAAAGGCAAGGCTGCCGCCCATACTCCAATCATTAAACTAGAGGTAGAAAAAAGAAAACCCAATGAAGCTACGGGCTTGATCTTAAAAAACTGAATGGTATTCCTAAGGAGCATTATGCTTAAATATTTCGCAAATGTATCATAAAAATACCACTTGAAAACCACATGTGTTTTCTAATCTTGTAAGACGGCTAATAGACAAGTTGCCAAAGCAATAGACTTGCAAAAACTAGAAGGCCAATCAATAAGATAACCTTCGTAAAGGTCTTGTTTACCAGATCTCCCATTCTCACTTTATCATTATTTATAAGCAATAAGGTTAAACTAATTCCCACTACAAAAACCGAAGAAATCAAGGTATAATTGATGACATTCTTAATGGTATTTTGAAGAAAGGTAAGCACCAAAGGTGCTATGGAAATAAAAAGCAGAAATGCTCTATACGCCTTTGATTTATCTATGGAGGCTTCCTGCACAATTTCCCTTTTGGTTATACCTTTATAGAAATCTACAAAAAGATAAGGCACACCGCTCCAAACCGTAATTACCGAAGAGAACGCAACACCCCAAAAGCATATTTTAAACAGGAGTTGACCCGTATTTCCTAAAACGCTTCCTATAACTTCTCCCAAGGCAAATATCATTTCAGAACCACTTGACTCATAGGTTTCCAGTTTTAGTCTACTAGAAATTACCATTACAGCGAAAATGAAAATGGCCGTTATGAAATATGAAAATTTGAGGTCAAATCGGACATTGGTAATGTGTTCTTTGCCGATCCATTTCTTCTCCTGCAGCCAATAAGTGTAGCTTAGCATTGTCACGCTTCCGCCTACACCGCCTATAATACTCATAATTAAGGTAGGAACATCATAGACACTTCCGTTAGAAGGAACAACATCCGTTTTAAAAAACAACAAGATAGCGGTCGGAATTAAAATCACAAAGAGTAACAAAATAAGAACCTTTGTAAGATTCTCAACAGACTGATACCTTCCAAAATATATCATTAAAAATGCTAGCAATGAATGGACTATAGCCCAATGATTCTTGCCAAGAAATGGCAAAAAAGAATGAGCCGCTACTCCGCTGGCGGATAAAAGTGCTGCACCTACCATAAAGGACCAAACCACAAAAAACAACATAAAAAACAGCCTTAATCCAAGCGGTATTTTCTCGTTCCAAAAATGGATCACGGATTTCCTGCTAGCCAACTGATGCCTAGCTATTCCTTCTGTAATAACATACTTCAATATGGCCGTTAAAAGCACCGCAAAAACAAACACCCATTTAAAATCTATCCCTATCTGAATACCAAGTATCATATCTCCCGCTCCTATACCTGCAGCAGCAACCAATAAACCTGGGCCAAGTTTTTTCAGCATGTCTTACCTATTATTTGGGCTAAAAATAGAAAGTTGAATTCATTCTTGTGGCATTTATTTCGTTATAATCAAAAGCCGATTACTTTTACATATCAAGCCTATAATTATGAAAAAAGAACTAAAACAGCTTAAAATTCTAGTAACCAGAGATATTCCAGAAATTGGGTTAGACTTATTGCGTAAAAAAGGGTGCGAGCTAAAAATACAATCCTCCGAAAATCCATTCACATCTGAAGAGTTACTTCAAGCTACGAAATGGGCAGATGTACTCTTATGTAGTAGTAAAGAAAAAATAACCGAAGCGTTTCTACTAGGAAACCCTCAACTTATCATGATTTCTCAATACTCAGCAGGTTATGATAATGTGGATGTGGCGGCATGTACTAAAAGAAAATTGCCAGTAGGACATACCCCTCAAGCTATGAACACGGCCACTTCTGATGTTGCTTTCGGTTTAATGATAGCCACGGCCAGAAACTTCTTTCAAATGCATAAAAAACTAGTGGAAGGCACTACAGAAGGTTTCAAACCGAGAGCTAATTTAGGACAAGAGCTTCAAGGTAAAACCTTAGGTGTTTTTGGGCTCGGAAGCATTGGTTTTGAGATGGCAAAAAAATGTAAAGGGGCATATAATATGAATATTATATACTGCAATAGGTCTGAAAATCTAATTGCCAATAAAGAATTAAATGCTAAAAAAGTAAGCTTTGAAGAACTTTTGGCTACCTCGGACGTCATTTCTGTGCACAGCAACCTTTCCTCAGAAACATATCAAAAATTCAATAAAAAGGCTTTTGCTGCGATGAAACAAACATCCATTTTTATAAATACATCTAGAGGCCCAGTACATGATGAAGTGGCACTTACAGAAGCATTAAAAAAAGGTATTGTTTGGGGAGCTGGTCTAGATGTAACAGATCCAGAACCCATGCAAACAGGTAACCCACTTTTAAACATGAAGAATGTATGTGTGCTACCACACATAGGCTCTGCCACATTAGAAGCCAGAGACGAAATGTCAAGACTCTCTGCGGAAAATATCATCCAATATTTTGAAAAAGGTGAAATGATTCACTGTATAAATCCCGAAGTATTGTAATTAACCTTTGAAACGTTTTTTCAGAAAAATAATCTATAGCTCGATCGGCATTGAAAAAAATACAACTCTATAATCTTTTACTAGTTGTGGTTACTTCTTCTTGCTTGCAGCTAGAAGAGCCTATAGTACCTAGCGTTTTAACTGATTTTGACAAAGAAACCATTAGCTATTTTAAAGAAATTGCTCTCGGCTTCGAGTTTGGAAACAATTCCGAAATTACCAGGAGATGGGAAACAGATATGAAAATCTTTGTGGGAGGAGAAAAAAGACCAATGTTAATTGCCGAACTAATAAAAGTAATGGCAGAGATTAACGAGCTGGCTACTACCTCTTTTTCAATATCAACCGTGAGTGACTCCTCCAAGTGTAATTTCTACCTCTTTTTAGGTACTGGAAAAGACTATGGCAAACTTTTCCCTAGCTCTCAAACCTATATTGACTCAAACCTTGGACTTTTCAGCATTAACTGGAACAACCAAAGTAACATCGATAATGGCCGAATGTATGTCGACATTTATAGAGCAAACGAACAAGCACAAAAACATCTTTTAAGAGAAGAATTAACGCAGTCCTTGGGTTTAGGGAAAGATTCCTTTAAATACCCTGAAAGTATATTCCAGCAGAACTGGACCACCACCACTTCTTATGCCGCCATTGATAAAGAACTGATAAGACTACTCTATCACCCAGAAGTTACCTCTGGAATGGACGCCACAGAAGTTACAGAAGTACTAACTACTATTCTCACGCAAGACCTTTGACGTATAATGATACTTATATAGAGCAGTATAAGTCTCTCTATATTTACTACTCGTCGATATTCCGTTCCTCATTTACAGGGTAATAGTTAGAATAAGTAGAATAAGACTATAAATTTGTCTTCAATCCAGAGAAAGGTCTTAAGACCTCCAAAGACTAACCTTATTAAAATGCTCAGAAAATATACTCTATTGAAAACCTGTGTTCTCCTGCTCATATGCCTTAGTGGCTTTAGTCAACAAGGTAAAATCTCTGGAAAAATAATTGATTCAGAAACCGACGCCGTACTTAGTTTTTCAAGTTTAAGGGTTTTCGCTGCCAAAGACAGCAGTCTTATAGATGGTAATATTTCTAATGAAGAAGGAAAATTTAATTTCAATTTACCCTTCGGGCAATACTACATCAATGTGGAATTTATGGGTTACCAAAGCCTAAATTCCCCAGCAATTACTTTAAACTCGAGCAATAAAAACATTGATTTAGGGGCATTAAAACTTCTTTCTTCTACCAATAGCCTTGACGAAGTTACGGTCAGAGCAGAAAAAAGCAGCATGGAGCTTTCGTTGGATAAAAGAGTCTTCAATGTTGGAAAAGATTTGGCAAATGCCGGGGGTTCTGCCGCAGAGGTCTTAATAAATATCCCATCTGTAAATGTAGGGGTAGACGGAACGGTAAGTTTAAGAGGTAGCTCCAACGTCAGAATTTTGATTGACGGAAAGCCTTCTGGATTAGTTACTTTTAAAGGAGGAGCAGGTCTTAGACAGTTACAAGCGAGCATGGTGGATCGTGTAGAAATAATCACCAATCCTTCTGCAAGATATGAGGCCGAGGGTATGACCGGAATTATAAATATCATTCTCAAAAAAGACAGGAAACAAGGCTTTAACGGCTCTTTTGAAGTAAGCACAGGCTTGCCAACCACTTATGGTGTGGCGGCCAATATTAACTATAGAAAAGATAAGCTAAACTTCTTTGTCAATTATGGCCTATCCTATAACGTATCGCCCAATGTTTCCAGTCTTTACCAAGAAGTTTTCAATGAAGGCTCCACCAAAATCTTAAAACAAGAGTCTGAAGGGGAAGTCACTGGTTTCAATACCAATGTTAGAGCGGGTTTAGATTATTTCTTCAGCGAAAAAAGTATCCTTACAGCTTCTTACTTATTGAGCCGAGCTAATGGTGGCAGACACACAGAAAATACCTATCAAGATTTTATAAATACCCTGAACAATCCAATTGCGAATAGCCTTAGAATACAAGAAGAGGATGAAATAGAACCAATAGGAGAAACCGTTATCAGTTATAAAAGACTTTTTGAAAAGAAAGGGCACGAATTAACCAGCTCGTTTAGGTATTTAGACCACTCTGAAACCTCAGACCAACTATTTACGCAAACAGGAAATTTAGCAAATGGAGCTATAGATCCTAGCAATACTTTTGTACAAAAATCTCTAAACGACGAATTCGAAAAACAATTCCTTTATCAATTAGACTATGTGCAACCCATCAGTAAGGAAGGGAAGTTTGAAGTTGGAGCCAGAAGTAATTTCCGTAAAATGGTTAATGACTATTTTGTAAATACCACCAGCGGTTCACCAGAAAATGCTGCCATTCCCGAACTTGACAATTTATTTAGGTATAATGAGCAAATTCATGCCGCCTACGCCATTGTTGGCAATAAGCAAAACAAAATTTCATATCAGCTAGGTGTCCGCTCTGAGTGGACAAATATTGCTACCATTCTAGAAAAAACAAACGAAAGAAATCCACGTAAGTATGTCAACCTTTTTCCAAGTGCTCATATCACTTTTGACTTACCTAAGGAGCATGCCATTCAATTAAGCTATAGTAGAAGAATCAGAAGGCCAGAATACAATGACTTAAGTCCATTTTATACGGTATCTGACAGTAGAAACTTTTTTAGTGGAAATCCAGACTTAAACCCAGAATATTCTGATGTTTATGAAATTGGTCATGTGAAGTACTTTGACAAAGGGTCCTTTACATCCTCTATCTACTTTCGTCAAACTGATGATGTCATTGAAAGAATAAGAACCGTTAGCTCAGATGGCCTGGCCACTACTTTTCCTGAAAACCTAAATTCTGCTCAAGCTTATGGCGTAGAGTTCACCTCCACTTTTGAGCCTGCTAAATGGTGGAAATTAGATCTCAATGTTAATGCATTTCATGGAGAAACAGATGGAACGAATATTAGTGAAACCTATTTAACAGAAACCAATTCTTGGTTTGCTCGCCAGACCTCAAGGTTTACATTAAGTCACGATATCAAGCTACAGTTTAGAGCCAATTATAATGCTCCGCAACGGGGTGCACAAAACCTTAGCAAGTCAATTTATTTCTTTGACCTATCTGCAAGTAAAGGGCTTTTTGAAAACAAAGGAACTTTGAGTCTTAGTATTTTAGATCTCCTAAATTCCAGAATTAGCCGTTACGAAGGCTTTGGCTCTAATTTTATGACGGATGGCAGAAGTCAGTATAGAAGACGCTCTGCTGTTTTGACATTTAATTATAGGCTAGAGAACTAATTCATTGCCTATTATACCTTTATACGGTTAAAAGAGACCCGCTTTTCAAATACCACATTAAAACTTATTATTGATTAATGTATTGAAAAAATGCCTAAAGTATTAGTTCTATTACTTCTTTGTTGCTCGGCCATTGCTCAAGATAATTATGTGGTGAAGTATTTCGATACACCCATTGAGTTAGATGGCAAATTAGACGACGAGCATTGGAAAAAAATGCAGTCCATAGGGGATTTTTGGCAGTATTTCCCATCTGACAGTACCGAAGCTCAGTATAATACACATATCTATATAGGCTATGACAATCAGAATATTTACCTCGGGGCAATCATGGAGTCAATGGGTAATGAATATGTTATACCCACCCTTAAACGTGACTTCCGCGGTGGGGGCAATGACAATATCTCTTTCGTATTTGACACATTTCGCGATAATACAAATGCCTTCTTATTTGGCATAAATCCACTTGGAGTTCAGCGTGAGGCTCTTATTTCAAATGGGGGTAGCAACGACAATTTTTTTAATGGGTCATGGGATAACAAATGGCAATCAGAAACCTTCATTGGTGAAAAATATTGGAGCTGCGAACTCATAATACCATTATCCACACTAAGATTTAAAAAAGGTAGTAAAGAGTGGTTTTTTAAATCATACAGATTTGATACACAATCAAATGAAAATTCTGTTTCGGTAAAGGTTCCACAGAACCAAATCATTATGTCTCTCGGATATGCACAGCCTATCCAATTTGAAAAACCCTTAGACAATACAGGTAAAAATATCTCCATTATACCATATATTTCTGGAGGTAAGTCAAAAGATTTTGAACATCATTTACCCCCTAAAAAGACATTTGGAATTGGTGGAGATGCTAAAATAGCCGTTACCTCTGGCCTAAACTTGGACCTCACGGTTAACCCTGACTTTTCAACTGTTGAAGTAGACCGTCAGGTGGTAAATCTAACTCGCTTTGATATCACTTTCCCAGAACAACGACAGTTTTTTATTGAAAACTCAGACCTTTTTACGGGTTTTGGTTCTTACAGTACTAATCCTTATGTGCCATCTAGTGGAGGAGTAACCAACAGCGGAAATCAAATAGTTAGTCCTTTTTTTAGCAGAAAAGTTGGAATAGCCTTTGACTCCACCACAGGTACAAACGTCCAAAATCCAATCTTATATGGCTTGCGATTAAGTGGAAAGCTCAACGATGACTGGAGAGTAGGTTTACTAAATACCATGACGGCCAACGAACCGGACAAAGGAATTCTCTCTACCAATTATACCGTAGGGGCGGTACAAAGGCGTGTTTTCCAGCGGTCAAACATTGCTGGTATTTTTGTAAACAATCAACTTATAAATCCATCGGCCGAATATAGCGGTAGTACCTTTGATAGGGTTGGAGGGCTTGAGTACAACCATCAATCGCTAGATAATAAATGGTCTGGTAAACTCTTTTACCATCAATCATTTTCTGACGAAAGTTCTAAAAATGCTTTTGCTCATGGCTTTTTGATGAACTATACCATTAGAGCCTTTACGGCCAAATGGTCGCATGATTATGTAGGGGAAGATTTCCGTTCCACTTCTGGTTTTATTCCTAGAACTAACTTTTTCCATATCAACCCTACTTTTGGGTTTAATTTTTATCCTAAAAAAGGTTTTTTAAACAGATATAGCTATGGAATAGCTTGGGATGAATATATTCAACCAGGATTAGGCCGAACCGACCTTCAGGCCGGGCCTTTTTTATCTTTGTCATTTAAGAATAGTGCTAGTACCCTTATTTCTTTCAATCGGAATTATACTTATTTATTCAGCTCTTTTGATGCTTTACGCTCCAATGGGAAAAGCCTAAGCCTACCCATTGGCACTGATTATACTTACCATAATATTCAGGCCACTATAGTAACAAACCGCAGAAATGCTTTTTACTTGGCACTTCAGCCCTTGATAGGCGAATATTATAATGGACGGATAATGTCACTTACCGGTGCCGCCATTTATAGGTTTCAACCTTACGCTTTATTAACACTTAACATGGCCTATAATGACATCAACTTGGAAAATGCGAGTAACAAGGTCTATGTAGTGGGTCCGAAATTAGAAGTCACTTTTAATAAAAAATTATTCTGGACTTCAAATTTACAATACAACAGCCAGTTTGATAACCTAAATGTTAACTCCAGATTACAATGGAGGTTTGCACAGGTTTCTGATATATTTTTAGTCTATTCAGACAATTATGACACAAATATTGGCGGTGTTAAAAACAGAGCTATATTAGCAAAAATGACATACTGGTTAAACCTTTAACAATCCCAATGGACATAGACCTTTCTTTAGTAGAGTTCCTACTTTTTGCTTTAGCTGGCATTTTTACGGGTATCATTAATACAATGGCTGGAAGTGGCTCACTCATTACCCTACCGATATTTATTTTCATGTGTGGGTTGCCACCGTCCATTGCCAACGCCACCAATAGAATAGGCGTGTTTATGCAATCTGGCGTAGCTGCTTTTAAGTATAACAAAACTTTCCCTGGCTTATATAAAGGTGTAGAATGGCTTGCTATCCCTGCCATTATTGGCTCCATAATAGGCTCTAAAGTAGCGGTAGATCTTGATGAAAAAACCATGAACTATAGCATCGGGATCCTTATGATAGCCATGCTTATCGTTCTTCTATTTAAACCTCAAAGATGGCTGGAAGAAACCGTGAGTGGTGGTGGCGGAAACAAAAAATCCCCTCTTTCCATTTTTGTCTTCTTCGTCATAGGTGTATATGGAGGTTTTTTACAAGCTGGTGTTGGCGTTTTTTTACTGGCAGGAATGGTTCTAGTCTCTAAATACAGTCTCAAACAAGCCAATGGCATTAAGCTGCTACTTGTCTTAGTATTTACTATCCCCTCTTTAGTTTTATTTGTTTATTACGATAAAATCCATTTTGGATATGGCATACTTATGGGAATTTTTCAATCTATTGGAGCTTGGTTAGGCGTTAAGTTTATTGCCAAAATCCCAAATGCCAATGTTTGGATTTACAGAATACTAATTATCGTAGTGGCCATTTCTGCCGCTAAGTTTTTTATTTAAACAAAAGCTATTCAGAGGGTCATTTCTCCGAAGTTCATTTTCATAAAACCAAATCTATTCGCTTAATGGATTGAGAATAACTTCGTAAGTTTAACACAAATAAATTATATTTTTTCTTGATAAAATTAGTCGAGTCAAAATAGAATATTTATAATTGTCAATCTTACACTTATTTAATCTTAACCTTAAAATATATGAATACTTTGGTAACCCTTGACTGGGTAGTTATAGCGGCATATTTCGCCTTACTGCTAGCTGTAGCCTGGTGGGTAGTTTCTAAAAAAGCAGAAAACAGTGAAGACTATTTCTTGGCTGGAAGAAACATGGGCTGGTTTGTGGTAGGTGCATCTATCTTCGCATCTAACATTGGGTCAGAACACGTAGTCGGCCTTGCGGGCTCAGGTGCAGCAGATAAATTCCCTTTATTGATTTATGAGCTACACGCCTGGGTAGTGGTTCTGTTAGGGTGGCTATTTCTCCCATTTTATGTAAGAAGTAATGTCTTCACCATGCCAGAGTTTCTTGAGAAAAGATTTGGATCAGAGGCCAGATGGTTTCTATCGCTTTTCAGTTTAGCCGCATATGTATTAACCAAAGTTTCTGTCACACTTTACGCTGGAGGAATTGTCATCTCCACACTTTTGGGTGTAACCTTTATGCAAGGAGCACTGGCCACCGTAATTCTAACCGGTATTTACACGGTGCTTGGAGGCATGAGAGCTGTGGTTTACACAGAAACACTCCAAGCCATCATTTTAGTGGTGGGTGCTGCCATGTTGACTTTCTTAGGTTTAGATGCCGCTGGTGGCTGGAATAGCGTTGTAGACACCGTAGGCCCTGAATATATGAACATGTGGCGTTCCATGGACGACAAAGATTACCCTTGGCATTGGCTGGTGCTTTCCTCTTCTATTGTTGGTATTTGGTATTGGTGTACAGACCAAGTGATTGTTCAGCGTGTGCTAACCGCCAAAAACATTAAAGAAGGAAGACGTGGAAGTATTTTTGGAGCATTCTTAAAATTAATGCCTGTATTCTTATTCCTTATTCCTGGGGTAATTGCTTTGGTATTAAAAATGAGAGGCGAGCTAGAATGGGCTACGCCAGACAGAGCATTCCCTGCTTTAATGATGCACGTTTTACCAGCAGGTTTGAGAGGTTTAGTGGCCGCAGGACTTATGGCAGCACTGATGTCTTCTTTAGCATCGGTATTTAACAGCTGCTCTACCCTTTTCACCATTGATATCTACAAAAAACTAAAACCAGATGCTTCTGAGAAGAAAATGGTGCAGGTGGGTAGAATAGCCACGGGTGTGGTCGTTTTATTGGGTATTCTTTGGGTTCCTATCATTGAAAGACTCGCAGGAGGTACACTTTATGAGTATCTTCAAAATGTGCAATCTTATATAGCTCCGCCAATTACAGCGGTGTTCTTATTGGGAATTTTCTCAAGTAGAATTAACAATAAAGGTGCTTTGGCTACCTTATTCTCAGGTATTATTATAGCAGGTATCCGTCTTACATTAGAGATTACTAAAGACTCAATGACAGAAGGAAGTATGATTTATAATTTTGCAGACATGAACTTTCTGAAGTTCTCTTCTTTCTTCTTCCTGTACTGTGTGGCCATTGCGGTTATTGTATCCATGTTTACACAAGCACAAGACAAAAAAGACCTTGCCGGACTTACTATCAGTACCGTTAGCGATGAAGACAAAGCAAAAAACAAAGCAAGTTTCAATTGGATAGATATTGGAGCCAGTCTTTTTGTAATCTCTATTGTAGTCTGGGTGATGATATATTTTAGCTAGGCATTTAGAATATTTATCTAAACCCTCTTCTTAATCGTATTAGGAAGAGGGTTTTTTATGCTAAATTTAGCCTTAAGTAATAAGCCTCCATCCTTGGAGAAATTACTTTTACAACCCTAATTAAGATTTCAATCATGAAACAACTCACTCTTTTCTTTTTAACAATACTTATGATATCATCCTGTAATTCAAACTCCGAAGAATCTTCTAACGAAAACATGCTTGCCAGCATTTCAGAATCCGTTTACGGCTCTTTAGCAGATGGAAGAGAAGCCAGCATATTCACTCTAAAAAATGCCAAAGGAATGGAAGTCACCATTACCAACTATGGCGGTAAAATTATCACTTGGACTGCCCCAGACAGAGAAGGCAATTATGAAAATGTGAACCTCGGCATGAAGAAACTAGAAGACTATTTTGATGGAGCCTCTTTCTTTGGTACGCTTGTAGGACGATTTGGAAATAGAATTGGTAATGCCAAATTTTCGTTAGATGGAGAAGAATTTCAATTAGTAGCTAATAACGGTGTCAATAACCTCCACAGTGGTGGTTTTGGTGTAGATAAAAACCTTTGGGATGCGGAAATCGTAGAAAGCGAAAACCCAACATTAAAATTAACCACGGTTTCTCCAGATGGTGCAGGTGGTTTCCCTGGGAATGTAACCGCCACAGTGACCTACACACTAATGCCAGACGACGCCCTTAAAATAGACTATAAAGCGACCACCGATAAACCAACGGTGGTTAACATGACTAACCATTCTTACTTTAACCTTGGTGGTTTTAAAAGAGATGTTTTAGAGCATGAGGTAACTATTCATGCAGACACTTATTTGCCAGTGGATGAAGGTTTAATTCCTTTCGGAATGCCCGCACCAGTGGCTGGAACTCCTTTCGACTTCACTACATCTCATGTCGTGGGAGAAAGAATCAACGACACTACAGATACGCAAATAAGCCGTGGCGGTGGCTACGACCACGCTTGGGTATTTACAGACAAGTCAAATAAAATGAAATTGGGTGCTTCTGTATTTGAGCCTACCACAGGTAGAGTAATGGAAGTTTACACCACAGAACCTGCGGTACAGTTTTACACTGGAAACTTTTTGACGGGTAAGCTAACAGGCCATAACGATGTCAATTATAAGAAAAGATGGGGCTTTTGTCTAGAAACGGAGCACTATCCAGATGCTCCAAACAAACCTGATTACCCAAGCACTACATTAAGACCAGGTGAGACTTACGAAACGACTACGATGTATAAATTTTCTGCGAAGTAGATATTAAAAAGATGAATGCACCCAAAGACAAAGAAATCATCAAAGGCGAAATAGCAGATTACTATTTCGACCATGGCGTATTGGTTTCTTTGTCTAAAGTGTTAAAAGGACTTTCGTAATCTTCATCCTTAACAAAACCTTCACTTTCAAAAAGCCATTTGACACATCATTTTTATTTATTTGCACCCTCATTCAACATCAACCATGAAAAAATTAATTTTTAGTACGCTAGCCATTTTATATGTTTTAGCAACGCAAGCTCAAACCAAAATTATAGCCCACCGTGGTTTTTCGGGAGTTGCTCCAGAAAATACCTTGGTTGCTTTTCAAAAAGCCATTGACGCAGGTGCGGAATATTTTGAATTAGATGTACACAGAACCAAGGACGACTCTTTAGTGGTTATTCATGATTACGATGTAGAAAGAACGAGCTCCAATGGTATGAAGGGCAAGATAGAAGAAATGACCTATGCAGAGATAGCACAAGTTACTGTGGGTGCCCCAAAAGAATTTGGCAAACAATACTCGGATGTAAAAATCCCTACTTTAAGAGAAGCATTGGCATATGCCAAAGGCAAAATAAAAGTATGTGTAGAGGTCAAAGTTTATGGCATAGAGGAAAGCGTTATGAAAACCATCAACGACCTAAAAGTAAACGATGAGGTAATTATTTTCTCTTTTTACTACCCTGTACTGGCCAAATTCAGAAAGCTAGATAGCCGAATACCGATACTCTATCTCAAAGGCAGAGCTGACGAACATATGTTAGACTACGCCAATGTATTAGACGCGACAGCGATAGGCGTGGGAACCAACACGCCTATAACGAAAGAATACATAGCCCAAGCTCATAAACAAGGTTTAGAAGTATGGCAATGGACCGTCAATGAGCAAGCTCAAATGAAAGAACTGGTGGACATGGGTATTGATGGAATTATCACCAATTACCCAGATAAAGCTTTAGAAGTTCGTTAAACGTAAGGCTCGTAATCTATCTCTAAAAATTCAGCGACATCTCTTACCCAATACGTTTGGACGAAATTGGTATGCTCTGGATGATTATTATAACCTTCATAGGCTTCCACATTTTCAAACTCCATAGAAAGTCCGTAATCAAAATTATTCTTCTTCCCTATTTGACGGAGACACTCAAACTTCTGTACACCTGGCAAAGCATCTAAATCTTTGGCGGCAGTTAAGAAATCTTGTTCTTCGGCGGAGCCCTTTGGATATTTCAATTTGAAAACTACGGTATGTCGTATCATCTGCTTTTCCTTTAGAAGGTTTCCTTTTAAACCAGTTCCGCTAACATTAAGTGCCCCTACACCTCAGTCATTTATCAAAGAATTATTGTGGAGCATCTAAAAATCCACACAAAGCGTTGAATTAAATCTACATATATCATCTTACAAACGCTGGAACAAATTTTTCTAACTGATGGATAAGCATTTGTAAACTTAAAAATTAAAATTATGAAACGTTTAATCTTATCTATAGCCTTACTTCCTCTTTTATTCGCTTGTAATAATGGTTCTTCCACAGATGAAGCAGAAAATGAAATGGAAGATGAAACAGTGGTTATTGCAGAATCAGAAGAAGCGGTGGCAGTAATCAATCCTAAAAGTGGCAGCAAAATTACCGGTACCGTTAACTTTTCAGATGTCGATGGCACCGTTGAAATGGATGCCAGAATTGAAGGTCTTGCGGTAGGAAACCACGCCATACATATTCATGAAGTTGGGGATTGTTCTTCAACAGATGGTAAAAGTGCGGGGGGACACTGGAACCCAACGAACGAAGCACACGGAAAATGGGATACGCCACCATTTCATACAGGTGACATAGGAAACTTAGAAGTGGGAGAAGATGGTGTAGGAACATTAACACTCACTACCGACAAGTGGTGTGTTGGCTGTGAAGACTCAGAGAAAAACATTATTGGCAAAGCCATCATTATTCATGAAGGACCAGACGATTTCTCTAGTCAACCGTCGGGAGCTGCAGGTCCTAGAATAGGTTGTGGAGAAATAGTAGAAAATAGTGTGATGTAATTAAGAAAACATTGAGCCATAAAAAAATGGGAGCAAATTTTAATTTGCCCCCATTTTTTTGCTTTATGTAATTAGTGTTTCAACATCCACACTCCCCTATTACCTCAATCTCTAATTTACTTCCGTCTATCCTATCTATTTTCATTGTGCCTTCATATTGCCAAGTTTCATCTTCGTGCCCTATTTCCTTCAGATCTAATTGAAGGCCGTAGTGTTCCGCTCTGCATTTATGTTTTACAATACCATCTTCATCATTCGCTTCATAAATTTCCAATTCCTCAAAAGTGTCACCAATCTTGATAAAAGCCAATTTCGAAAAGTCATCCACATAAATGTAACCCTCACTTTCTTTTCCTTTTTCCTTGTAGTAACAGGCACATCCATCTATAAGCTCTGGAAATTCCGTTCGCTCAAATGTTGAAAGATGAATAGTATTTACAGCCTCGGTAGCTCCTTCAAGCTCCTTTACCTTTTCAGCATTATTTTTATTTGATGAGCTACTACAAGCACCAAAAATTAAAGCTAGACCTAAAAATTTTATTGATTTTATCATATTATTTTAACGTACCTTCTTTGGCCTTTCTTATTAATCCTTCTTGTACCACCGAAGCCACCAATTTGCCCTTTTCGGTAAAAATGTTTCCTCTGGTAAAGCCTCTGGTATTGGAAGCACTTGGGCTGTCTAGAGCATAAAGCATCCATTCGTCAATCCTGAAATCTCTATGAAACCACATGGCATGATCCAAGCTCGCCATAAATAAGCCTTTCGGAATTGGGCCTTTGGTATGCGGTAAGGTGGCGGTTGTTAAAAGATTATAATCAGAAACATAGGTTAAAAGCATTTGGTGTATGTCTAATCCTGCTTCTACTTTCTCCTTCGCCTTAAACCAAATATGCTTGTAAGGTGGTTTTGTAGTTCTGTCAAAAACATTCAGTTTCTCCACCGGCCTAAACTCAAAAGGGCGTGTTTTGATAGATTGAAGAATATTTTGAGGAACAAAAAGTTTGTATTTATTCACTAAATCTTCATCAGATTTCAATCTCTCTGGCCCCACCACATTCGGCATGTCAATTTGATGGTCAAAACCCTCTTGTTTTGATTGAAAAGAGATAGAAGTAATAAAAATAGGGACGTTATTTTGCTTCGCCACCACTCTTCTAGTACTAAAACTGCCCCCGTCTCTTACGCTTTCTACCTCGTAATGAATAGGGATAGAAATATCTCCTGCCAATAAAAAATAGGCGTGCATGGAGTGAGCAAATCTATCTACAGGAACAGTTTTATAAGCTGCACTTACGGCCTGAGCAAGAACCTGACCTCCAAACACCCTGTTCCAAGGAGCTTGATAATTTTGCCCCACGTAAACATTTGGATTTAACTCCTTTAGTTCAATGAGGTTTATAAGTTCATTAATATCTTTCATGTTTTACTGTCTTATTTTTTGCCAATCTCTATTTTAGAAACAGACATTCTAATTTGTCAATGAACCACAAAATTACGGGATTTCTTTGACTCTCCTTTTTTGAACCCGGATTATACGATGGGGAATAGTTATGAGTATTAAAGTACAATAAATCAGATAATTAAAGGAAATTAGCAAAGCGTTTACCCTGAGATAATGTCGAAAGGCTATGGTGATTGAGCTTAAATGGGTTTTACGTACTGATTTGTGTTACCATGAGCTTGCTGATGGGAAGAAATCAACTACAGCTACACGCCGTAATCTTTAAGACATGCAAGCGATTTAAATCCTAGGTATATATAAAAGGAATAGATAAATTGTGCATTCAACCTAATCAATTCAACCTTGAAAACTAAAAACATATTACTAGGTTTATGCCTAATAGCTTTACCCTCTTGGGCTCAAAATAAAGCGATAAGCAATAAGCCTAATTTAGAGCTCCGCCAAGGAGCCTATTTTACACCAGAACAAGGCAAAGCAGAGCATGAACAATTAGCTAAATTATACAGCGATAAAGCTAACTGGCAAGAGAGGGCTGAAGCTATCCGTCAAGGAATTTTAGACGGAGCCGAAATTGACGAGCTGATAAGAAATCAGCCTGTAAAAGCCACTATACATTCCAAGAAGACTTTTGATGGCTATACGGTTGAGAATGTTTTCTTTGAAGCCTTTAAAGGAGTTTATGTTTCAGGAAATCTTTATAAGCCATCTATTACAAAAGGTAAAGTACCAGGAATTCTCTGTCCGCATGGGCATGGAACTGACATGCGTTTTAAAGAATATACGCAGCAGCGATGTGCGACATTGGCGAGAATGGGAGCCATTGTTTTTGCCTATGACATGGTAGGCCAAGGTGACATGAAACAAGCTGAACATAAAATAAAAAATGTACTAAAAGCACAATTGATCATAAGTACGCGTTCGGTTGATTTTATATCCCAATTACCTGAAGTAGATCAAACAAAACTAGCTATGACAGGAGAGTCAGGTGGAGGAACGCAGACCTTTTTGCTATCTGCCTTGGATGATAGAATTTCAGTTTCTGTTCCAGTAGTCATGGTCTCTTCTTACTTCTTTGGAGGCTGCCAATGTGAAAGCGGTATGCCTATCCATGTGAGAGAGCATCATAAAACGTCCAATGTTGAAATAGCCGCTTGCTTTGCCCCCAAACCACTCCTACTTGTTTCTGATGGAGACGATTGGACAAAATATAACCCCGAGGTAGCTGTACCTCATATTAAAAGAATTTATGGCTTCTATGATGCAGAGCAAAACATAGAAAATGTCCATTTGCCCAATGAAAAGCATGATTATGGTCCTTCTAAAAGACAAGCCGCTTATGCTTTCTTGGTCAAACATTTAAACCTAAACAGCACTCAGGTGTTAAGAGATGGAAGCTTTGATGAGTCAAAAAATACGATACTCAGCCCAGAAGAGTTAAGTGTTTTTAACAAAGCCTATCCTAGACCCGCTGATGCCGCCATGGGAAATGAAACTTTAGTATTGGCAATAGACGCTTATTAACGAAAACTCCTATTAATTTTAGGCATTAATAATTCCCTAAAAAAATGAATAAAACAAAATTAATCGCAGTCCTAGTTATTGCACTATCGGCCATTTGTGGCTTTGCAAATGCTCAAAAACCTAAAATCGAAAATAGTGTGGAACAGCTACGTCAACTTATGGTAGAGCCTACCAAAGAAGGACTAACTTCTATTGCACATTTTAAACTTTCTTATGGCCATTCTAATGGAAAACTAGAAAACAGAGACCAATTTATAGAAGCTCTAGTTTCTAAAAGTTCTGATTTCAAGGAAATCAAATTGACAAATCAAACGATTGAGACTATAGGAAATACAGCTATAGTTCGTCATAACTTATACGCCAAAACTTTTGATGGAGGTAAACCTGGAGAAGTCAAACTTCACATTATGACCGTTTGGTTGAAACAAAAGAAAGGTTGGGTACTGTTATCTAGACAAGCTGTAAAGATATAAAGCTATAAATTTGAAGAAGCCCTTATCTCTAAGGAAGTAGCAAGTTCTAGTTGTTTATAATCTTTCCCTTTTTTTTTGTTTTCAATATTATCTATCAAAATATTCACTGCCTCTGCACCCAACTCAAAAGCGGGTTGGGTTACGGTAGTCATAGAAGGGCTTAAAAGATCAGCAACTTTTAAATTGGTAAAACCCACAATGGCAATCTCATCTGGAATTTTCACCTTTAAGTTCTTTAATGCTCCATAGCAGCTTAAGGCATGTCTATCGCTAGCTGTAAAGATGGCGTCTGGACTTTCTTCTTTGATCAGCTTCCTAATGGTTTCGGTTAGGATTTCGGTTTTATTACTGTAGTCGAACTCAAAAAATTTCACCAAATTATCATTATAAGGAATGTCATGCTTTTCTAAAGCCGCACAATAACCAGCTAATCTTTCTTTTGTAATAGAAAGCACCGGTGGACTAGTGATATGTCCTATTCTTTTTCTGCCCATTTTAATCAGATGCTCCGTGGCGTCAAAAGCTCCTTGAAAATTATTCGCCACAACTTTGTTCGCTTTTAATCCTTGAGGAACGCGGTCGAAGAAAACCATAGGAAAGTCACCTTGTAGCAGACTTTCAATAAATGTAAAATCCGTAGTACGACCAGAAAGGGATAATAACACACCATCCAACTTCCTTGACAAAACATGCTCCAAACAAGCCCTTTCCTTTTCAGCAGACTCTTTGGTTTGAAAAATCATTACATGGTAACCTCTCTTTTGAGCGACCTCCTCGGCCCCATTTATGGCATTAGAAAAGAAATTATTGTCAATCTCAGGCACCAAAATACCTATGCTTCTCGATTTATTTTCTTTTAAACTTAAGGCTATGGGGTTAGGTCTATAGTTGACCTTTTTGACATAATCCAAAACTTTTTTTTTGGTGGCATCGCTAATTTCATAGCTACCCCTTATTGCACGGGATACCGTAGAGGTAGATAGATTTAATTCTTTCGCAATATCTTTAATCGTTACAGCCTCCAAACCATCGTATTTTAAATTATTATTGGTAAATATCGGAATAACTCGAGCAATCAAACCAGGTCTCAAAATTATTCTATTTCAATTTACATTATAAAATTCAAAAAAATAATTACGGCAACGTTCCCGATAACGATTGCGTAAAAAAACAACTAGATACACTAGGCAAGGCATTCGCTATTCACTAATCTTGTCCATGCCCTGTTTTAATTGGATTTATAAAAATGTTTGTTCCATGACACCTATTGTCGCTTTGATAAACATAAAAACAAGGTGTCCTGAAGAGTCTAGTTAGAACAAAACACCTTCCTGAGCATGTATGGAAGCAAATGTTCATTAAGAAAATCAAAGTATTGAAATGATGAAAAAAAGTATTTACGCATTTGCAATTTTACTACTAGCAACAGCTTTTAAAACGAATGAAAATAAGGACATTAGGGTTTTCATGATTGGCGACAGCACCATGGCTAATAAAAACCCCGAGAATGCTCCTGAAACAGGATGGGGACAAGTTTTCCATGAGCTTTTTACCAACAAAGTAGAAATTCAGAATCATGCGAAAAACGGAAGAAGCACTAAAAGCTTTAGAGATTTAGGACATTGGGAAGCTGTTGAAAAACAATTAAAATCGGGCGATTATGTTTTCATTCAGTTTGGTCATAACGATCAAAAAGAATTAGACCCTACCAGGTACGCAGCTCCAAATACGGATTATAAAGAAAACCTCAAACGCTATATTTCTGAAACCAAGGCTAAAGGTGCCTATCCTGTTTTACTGACACCCATTAGTCGTAGAAAATATGGTGAAAATGGCAATTTAATTGACCAGCATGGCGACTACCCAGCAGCAGCTAGGCAACTTGCTTCAGAAATGCATATTCCTTTAATAGACATGCATAAGTCCAGTATGAAATTACTTTCGGAAATGGGCGAAGAAGACTCTAAAGATCTTTTTATGCATATCCTCCCAGATATTTATGATAAATTCCCTGACGGAATCGTTGACGATACCCATTTTTCACCTTACGGTGCTCGCGTAATGGCAAAACTAGTGGCCAATGCTGTGGTGGAACTGAAAATTCCATTAAAACATTATCTGACTAAATCTCCATATCCAGAGAAATATGTTTACGAGCTGCCAACAATTAATGAAGCTGTTTTCAAAAGGGATACTTTTAATATTATAAAATATGGAGCTAAAAGTGGCGGAATCAGTCTGTGCCATGAGCCCATCAATCAGGCCATATATAAAGCCTCAGAAAGTGGTGGTGGTGTCGTTTTAGTGCCAAAAGGATTTTGGCTTTGTGGTCCAATTGACCTTAAAAGCAATGTAAATCTTCATTTAGAAGAAGGTGCCCTTATTCAATTTTCAGATAACAGAAACGACTACCCGATAGTAGAAACGAGTTGGGAAGGCCAAGTAGCTTTTAGATCTCATGCTCCTATCTGGGGAGTCAACCTCGTTAATGTAGCCATAACGGGAA
>NZ_JBSRVI010000014.1:0-35584 GCF_055134445.1 Arcticibacterium sp. | reverse complement strand
AGCAGCTGGAAAGTATGATTTTGTTCCCATGGTTGAATATTTCAATATGTTTTGGAATATTCTTGGTCGCAGAATAATAGCTAATACCGTAAGACTGCAGGCTTATATTTTCATTAGAAAGAAATCGGATAGCTTAGTTAGCTTGAATCTTGAAATGAATTTGATGCTCGCCGCAATAGACCCAGAGGGTTCCGTTAATCCATTTGCAAATAATTATGCCACCCCATTCAGGGTGGTAAACACACATTTCAGAAATCTTCTATTCATATTTGCCCCTGAGGGGCTTCTTTTTAGCCACTCATTTTACCAATATTTTAGATGAGCTAATCCCCCAGATATTTAACCTAAAGGTGGTGTAATACGTCCTTTTGTTCGCTACCAATACGGTTCCAAGAAAGTAGTTCATTGAGCATCAAGAAATATGGATGTAATTGTCTGATTAGTAGTCTCGAAGTGTGCTTATTTCTGCCGTAGAATAAAAATATTTGTAAGGAATCATAGGAAAAAGTAGCTTTATATAATGATTTGACCCTGAGTATAATATCTAAAAATATACTAATATATATGAAAAAAATCTATTTCATTATAATGAGTTTAAGCGTCTTTAAGAATGGTAATTCGATACTTTTTTTGCTGCTATCTTTTATTTCTTTTCATGGTTATTCCCAAGAAGTTTATAACTCAAAAACCATACAGACTGTCAAGCCGGTGGCGATGAATTTTATGGATCAGTTGGCAGAGTATCAAGCTAATCCTCCCCGTGTTTCTATTGAATATAAAACACCTAAAGAACAACTTTTTATACCGCCCAATCCGATGCCATTTGGGATTTCGGCCAACGAAACAACGGCTAAACCGAAAATTAGTGGCGTAGGAGATGCAGACCTCATGGAACCAAACGGTGCCTATGCACCACCACCAGCTCCTTTTTTAGGATTCACCGCTATCATTGATAATATATCTACCATTCCTCCTGATGTAGCAGGAGCGGTGGGTCCCAATCACGTGATGACGACCCTAAATAATGGGATTATGATTCAGAACAAAACGGGAGGAAATGCCACTTTTATAAATGACAACACCTTTTTTACGGTAGAAGAAACAACAAGTATCTATGATCCAAAAATCTTATACGATCGTTATACTAATCGATTCTACTTCATAGATTTAGACGGGGCTAATGAAGCAAGATCCAATATTCTTTTGGCAGTATCACAAACAAGCGATCCAACCGGGGCGTGGAATCAATATCGTTTCAAAACCAATATTGGTGAAACGGATATATGGTTTGACTTTCCCTCGGTAGGGTACAATAAAGATTGGTTGGTGATTTCTGGAAACATGTTTCTGGTCAATGGGGCATTTTCTAAAACAAAGTTATTTGTTCTAAAAAAAACTGATATCCTGAATGGGACAGCAACTACACCGACCGAAATAAGTTTTGCTGGAAGCTCATCAGGCTTTACCGTTTCTCCGGCTGTGGTTGATGATAATTCCACAAATTATATTCCTTTATTGACAAATTGGGATAACACTTTAGGTACTTACAAATTATTAAAAATAACGGGTGTTCCACCTTCCGCACCTGTATTGTCAGACGTGGGATTTCCTTCTGTTGGGGGAGCAAATGCGTGGCTTTTTAGCTCCTATTATTATAATGAAGCCCCTCAGAAAGACATGACCTCGCGATATCTTGGTGTTAATTATAATGATCATCGAATGTCCAATGTCATACTAAAAAACGGCAAACTTTGGGCTGTCCACCCTGCCTTTCTTTCTTCTACAGGCACGCGTGTTGCAGCGGCTACTTATCGGGGAGCAGTACAATGGCTCAGTATTAATCCTATCACTTCCGCCATCAACGAATGGGGAAAGGTCATTGATATTAATACCACAAGTATGGGGGGGTATAATGTACCCACCAATAGTTTTGCGTTTCCTAGTATTGCTGTCAACGACAATGAGGATGTACTGCTAAATTTTGCACATTTTTCTCCTACAAAATATCCAGGGGCATCCTATGCTTTGCGTATGAATGGTTCACCTAATTTTAGTGATGTTTATCTTTTTAAAGAAGGTTTGGAGCATTACTATAAAACATATAGCGGAAGCAGTAACCGCTGGGGAGATTATTCCATGACGATGGTAGACCCTTCTAATGGTCTTGATTTTTGGTCTATCGGAGAGTATTCTGAAACAAATAATGGAACTCATGATCGATGGGCAACTTACTGGGCAAGAGTAAATGTGACATTACCGAATAGCATTACTATTAACGCCATAGCCAACGACACATTATGTACCCAAAAGAACTATAATATGAATTTTGCAGTAACAGGTACATATAATATAGGGAATTCCTTCACGGCACAATTATCAAATACTTCAGGTTCTTTTTCTTCTCCGGTAAACGTAGGGACATTAAGCGGTACTACAGCAGGCATCCTTATCACAAATGTTCCCATGAGCGTTTTGGGTGGTACTGGGTATAAATTGAGGATTACCTCTAGTAATCCAATAGTGACCAGCACCAATACTACTAATATAGCTATTATTGGAAAAGACCTTGCCATCGGTTCGGCGACTACTCCTCCATTTGAAGCAGTTGAGAACATCACCAGTCAAAATATCAGTATTTCTGGCAATAAAACATATAAGGCAGGTAAATCAATTACCTTATTAGCAACACCTACAACAAGTGTTTCTACAAGCAATGGAGCGGTATTTGAAGCAAAAATTATAGGATGTCCATATTAATACTGCCTGATATACAACCATTTAGCGAGTTTTAGCGTCTTAATAAAAACGATAAGATTATGAAATACTTAAATATATTACTTTTCCCACTAGCTGTCATAATATCTTGTGCCTCGGAAGAGCCAGCCCCTATGGCTGAAGTAGAAATAAAAGCTACCATAGGGCCTTTGTGTCCGGTGGCCAATGTGGACGATCAAACACCCTGTGGTTATAGTGTGGCAAAACTGAACGAAATCTATGGGGCTTATACCCTAAAGATATTAGCGGAAAAAGACGGGTCCGAAGTTTTCTCTGCCAAACTAACATATCCTGCAGTAGTCGTTAAAGAATTGCCCCAGGGGAATTATAACATCAAAGTTAGCAATCAAACAACAACTGTAAATGCAGATATTGAGGCCTTTGTCATTAGTTCGTATGACAAGAAAGTTATTGAGCTGAATATTGATACTGGAATTAGGTAATCAGCATGGGCTTTAGCTGTTTTCTGTTTCTAGCCCCAGTGCATTCCAAAGCGTAAAACCGCCCATCAAATTATGCACTTTTTTATAGTTCTTATTGACTAAGATTTTGGAAGCCAAATACCCTCTGGTTCCTTTGGCACAGTATATATAAATCTTTTTATCCTTAGGGATTTCATTAATTCTAGTTCTTAACGAATCCAATGGGATATTCAGGGCAGTTGGAATACCGCCTGCATTCTTAATTTCGTTAGGATTTCTGACGTCAATCAAAAGGTCACTTTCTTTATTATATGCTGTCATTAAATCCATAGCAGAAACGGTCTTGAAGCCACCAGTAATCTCATTTTCGGCAGCATAGCCTGCTACTATCACGGGGTCTTTAGCAGGAGAAAACGGTGGAGCATATGCCAAATCTAAATTTTGCATGTCTTTCAAGGTCAGCTTGGCATATATAGCGGTGGCTAAAACATCTATTCGTTTATCAATACCTTTTTTACCAAAGGCTTCAGCACCCACAATCACTAGCGTTTTGGGTTCATAATAAATAGTAAGAAAAACGTCTGAAGGGTTTGGATAAAAGCCAGGTGTATTTCCTACTATCACGGTGGAGGTTTTGTAAGGAAAATTGTTAGCAAGGGCTTTGGTAGGCACCATACCGGTTCTGGCAACTGTTATATCAAATAACTTGACAATTGCAGTACCATAGGCACCATTAAAAGTGATGCCACTTTTACCGCTAACTTGTGCTCCTGCAGCTCTACCACCTTTGTTAGAGTGGGTTCCCATAGGGAAAAAGCCAGTCTCATTTGTAATTAGATTTTTGATTGCGGCACAGTCTCCCGCTGCATATACATTCGGTATAGATGTTTCCATCTTTTCATTGACGATTAATGCTCCGTTTTTAAGCTTATTGGCAGAAGGTAAGAGAGCGGTATTTGGCCTTACGCCAATTCCGATAATCAAATAATCTGTCTTGAGTTTTTTACCATTACTTAGGATAAGTTCTGAATCATTAAGGTTTAGCTCTATAGCGGAAGTGTTAAGGTGTAAATGGATGTCGTTTTGAAGCAGTGTGTTCTTTATTAAAGTAGCATAAGTATCACTTAAAATAGGCAGTACGTTTTCTCCTAACTCAATAATATGAACTGTTTTACCTGCCATTTTGAGGTTTTCTGCGGCCTCAAGACCAATCAAACCTGCTCCAATAATGGCAATAGATTCCTTATTAGAAAGTACTTCATCTATGATGATTTTATCAAAGTCTTCAATGGTTTTACAGGTAGACCATAAATCACAGGTATCTAGGTTTTTAATAGGTGGAATTAGCGGAGAACCGCCGGTGGCATAAACTAGCTTATCATAAGGGTAACTACCTTTTAGCGTGTGAACTTCCTGCTTTTCGGTATCTATATAGGTAACGGCCTCATTTAGTCTTAAATCTACATTGAATCTTGTTCTTAGTAAATCTGGCTTTACCACCATCAACTTTTCTCTGTCTTTTATTTGACCAGAAAGGGCATAAGGAATGCCACAGGTAGCGTAACTTATGTTCGCTGTTTTTTCGAAAAGTATAATCTCAGCATTTTCGTCTTCTCGTCTTGCTTTGGCAGCGGCAGATGGGCCAGCCGAAAGGCCACCTATTATTATAATTCGTTTTTTCATTTCCTAGTTTTGATGATTACCAAAAGTAGAATCTGCAGGCCAATTTGATCGTACTTTTTGTTACATAAATGGCTCTATATGATATCAAACAGTTTTTTTAGGAAATAGCTGATGACGCTTAGAAGTTCAATTTAGGTCTTCGATCGAACTGACAACTCTCGTGTAATGATTTTCATCTGTTACTGTCAGTTCGAGACAGTCCCTGCCTGTGGGCAGACTGGGAGAACAGTCTTTCATCTTACCCCTCCCCACTAACCAACCTAAAATTTTCAAAAGATTGACCTTTTAGTTCTTTTGACCATCTTTCTAATACCGGTTGTTCTAGTTTGAATTCTCTGTATTCGTCTGGGCTCATGATGGGGATTCCTTTTATGATGGGGTAGAGGCGTTTGCAGCTATTGCACACAAAGAATCCTTCCAATACGTTTTCGTCCAAGTCCTTTGTGATTTCTGTTAAAGTAAGGTCTGCCTTATCAAAAGGGCAGCATAATTTCTTTATAGTTTCCGGTCTCATTTTACTTTCTGTTTAATTTTTCTTGATATTGTTTTATGGCTAGGTCTGGTGTATCGGAGCTCATTACGCCCGATACTACCGCTACGCCATTGTATTTTAAAGAGCTCAATTTCTCTATGTTTTCTGGCTTTATGCCACCAGCCAGGAATATGGCTTTTGAAAAGATTTCGGAAGCCTGCTGAATGGTTTTAAAATCCACCAAATCGCAGCTATTAGCCGTGGTAGATGGAAAAATGGAGCAAAAGGAGATATAATCCAGTTTATTTTCATTTGCCCACCGAATCCATTCCAAATCATTATTACAAGTCAATCCGCTTAAAAAAGGCTTGTTTACTTTCGTCTTTATTACGCTATAATTCTCTGGTATTTCATCAAAATGAACGCCATCTACATCTGTGTTTGAAAGCAAATTCCACCGGTTATTGATAAACACTCGCACACCTTTAGGCTGACAGCGTTCGCACACTTTTTGAACCAAGTCTGGAATGTTTTGCTCTGCGTTAAAATTATCCCAAATCTGTACGGCAGCCAGTTTCTCTTTTAAGCACAAGCTTAATTTGTGCAATAGCAGCTCTTCGTCCATAGAGGGGTCTAGCACCAAGTATATACCAGCATTGCTATTCATCATTTCCATCCTGTATTTATGGCTTTGAAAAATGCCGCCCAGTAAGGGTCATCTTCTAGGTAGATCACATCAGATGTTTTTTCATTTTCTATGATTTTGATGCCTTCTTGTTTTTCTACCAGTTTTCCTACTTCTGTGCAGTTGATATTGGCTACAGCCAAACGATTGATTACATCCTGCACAGCTTCTTTTTTGCAGGTAATTATCATAGCACCAGCACCTATGCAGTTTCTTGGGTCTAGTTCAAATAATTGACAAACTTCCTTTTGAATAGCACCTATTGGCAACTTCTCATTATAGATTTTGGCACCATTATTTGAGGCGGTAGCCAGTTCATAAATGGCTCCCAATACACCGCCTTCGGTTACATCATGCATGGCGGTGATGTCTTTATGCTCATGATTCTTGCCAACGGCAGTAAGAGCATCTTCTAAGGAAGAGGTATGATAAAAAGTTGCACAGGCTTCTTGCTGTATTTCGATCCCTAGCTTGTTTTTGACCGTTTCTGGAAAACACATTGCCAGTATGGCTGCAGATGAAATAGCACAAGTTTTGGTCACCAAAATAGCGTCTCCCGCTTTGGCATATTTAGAAACTAGCATTTGCTCCTTTGGAGCTACGCTTATAAACGTGCCGCCACCTGCTATGGTAGAGTTTTGTCCTTCTATAAAACCTGTGTGCCCGCCCGTTATGGCAATACCGATTTTGGAACAAAAGCCATGCACATAATCCCAGTAAATCTGAAAATCGGCCTTAGAGAAAGTGGAAGGGAGATTTAAGATAAACTGACCATACATAGGAGCAAAGCCCGTGGTGGCCATGTCGTTTGCCATGAGTTGTACCGATAGCCAGGCTGATTCCTCCAAACCCAAGCTCGGAATAAGCGAAAGTGGGTCGCTGGTCATGGCCATCGCCATGCCGGCAGGTAAGTCTACCAGCGAAACATCTACCCCAAACTGTGGACCCACAGCGACTTCGTCTCTTTTAGAACCACATTTTTGACTGATAAACTGTTCGAAAATATGGCTGTCAATTTTGCCTAATTTCTCACTCATTTTCTTAGTCGTTTAGTTTAACGTATAGGCCGAAAAAATCGCCCAGTGGTAAATTCCACTGCTGTACTGGAAACCAATTTGGCAACCCAGTACAAGTCCATTCTATGGAATAATCTCTGCCTTTTAGAGCTTCATCTATGATTTTGGTCAGCATGGCGGGCGTGTAAAAAGTGGCGGTCAAATAAAAGGGATTCAATCCGAAAACCTCCTGTACTCTTCTACGTACCACTTTGGTAGAGTTTCTGTTCATCATGCCCATGGCTATGCCGCATTTAGCCACACGAGCCGCTTCTCTAATCACTTTTACAGGGTCTTTGTAATATTCAAAAGTGGTAATGAAAGCTAGCGAGTCAAAGGTATTGTCTTTGAAAGGCATGTGATGCGAATCTGCCATCACCAAGTCTCCGTCAAACAAATCAACCGCTTGAGAAAGCATCAGTGGGGAAATATCTCCTCCGGTGGCTTCAATTCCTATGTTTTTCCACCATCTGGTAAAACGTGCGGTTCCACAGCCAAATTCTAGCAATGTTTTTACTCGCTTGTCTTTAGAAACTAGCTGTTCCATGATTTTCTTTTGCCAAACTTCGGCACGTTTGTAACGGCCTTCATACCACTGCTCGTAGGTGTCGGTATGTTCTCTGTTAAAAAACCACTCAGGTCGGTTTTGCCAGTTTTGGTCTTGCTGCGGAATAAGTACTGATTGTCTTTTTTCTATTTCCATTTTATAACTTGTTTAAAAACAAAAACTCCACTTAATGGGGTATACCAAAACAGTGGAGCATAAAATGTAATATTTTAAGCTTGCATCCCTCCGTTGGCATTATCCATATCAGGTTTCGGGTATTATCTCAGCTTGGCAATTGCCAGGCACCCCGTGCGTCTTTGCTATGCAAATATAGTATAAAAAGGGAGGGGATGCGGTAAAGAATAGAGGTAGTGTATGTTTGTAATGCGTACTGCGTTTGCCATAAGCTCATTTAGTGCAAAAAAAAACAAGATGCGATTGAAATTATGTACCAAGCTTTACCTATATTCGTTCATATAATAAATTATATTATCAAATGTTACTCATTGAGGAGCCAAATAAAACAACTACAGGTCACTATGACGAGCTTTTGGAAATTCTAGGTAAGAAGTACATTAACGCTACCATTGAAAGCTCATTTGACTTTATAAGTATTGCTTCTAAAGGAATTGACGCCCATGTTATTAGTAATTTTAGAAAGCATTTCTCTATACCAAGAGGCTATGCTGCAGAGCTTTTAAATGTATCTGAGCCAACTGTTTATAGATGGATTCGAGATAGTAAAAAGCTTGATAGAAATTATGCTATTCAGCTTTTCGAATTGACAGATTTATTCCTTTTCGGAGCCGAGGTGTTTGAGAGTAAAGAAAACTTTTTCAAATGGCTAGAACTTCCAAATGCTGCTTTTGGTGGCTTAGAACCTAGAGGACTTCTGGATATACCTGGTGGTATTTCTAAAGTTCGTGACCTTTTGGGAAGAATAGAATATGGTGTTTACAGCTAGGTTTTATGATAGTATATCGTATTGTAAAGCGTAAAAGAGCGACTGACATAAGTGGAACAGGAGCTGCACTTTATCCTGGCAGGTGGAATAAAAAGGGTACGCCTGTTTTATACACGGGAGAAAGTGAAAGTATAGCCTTATTAGAAAACATAGTTCACATTCCGGCTGGAATGACTCCAAAACTAGACCTCCTAACCATCGAAATTCCTGACAATTCAATTTCAGAGTTAAGAATTAAAAACCTACCATCAAACTGGAAACAATTTCCCGCTCCAACCGTTTTGACGGAAATTGGTCAAAAGTGGATTGATGAAGGAAATACAATGGCTTTGAAAGTGCCTAGTAGCATCATAGAAACAGCAAACAATTATATTCTAAATTGTGCTCATAAAGATTTTCATTTAGTGAAAATTTTAGACCGTAGGGAGTTTCATTTCGACGCTAGACTACTTAAATAAGTCCTTTCTACTTCAAATGCTTATCAGCAAAATCTAAATAATTAGCCCAATCTTCTGGCATTACTTCGTGTTTGCCACTTCTTTCATGATAGCCCAGCGGCCCTTTTTGTCTGGTTTCGTTTATGGCAGGTGGAGTTTCAGAAAGTTTATCAAAACCATAGGCTTGGTAAAGCTTAGATGCCTCGTATAAACTCAAATATTGTCCTAGTGGGTCACTCCACTGGTCACCTTCCGCCGTTGCTACGTATAATGATCTAGGTGCAATTAAAGCTAATAACTGATGTTGGTCAATAGGTAAAGCGGATTCATTGCTGTTATAGTTTTTAAATTTAGCAGTAAACCAATGCGGAAAACTGGTGTTTATTACTTCTACTCTTTCACCATATTCACGTTTAGATAGAGCAGCTCCGCCACAGCCAGATTCGTTTGAAATGGTCATTTTAAAGCGTGGGTCTTGGGCAGATGCCCAAAGGGCTGCTTTACCTAATCTGGAATGTCCAAAAACTGCCACATTTTTGGCGTCTACATCATTATCCGTTTCAAGGTAGTCCATGGCTTTAGAGAACCCTACCGCCCAGGCTCCTATAGTGCCCATGGTGGTTTCTCCTAAGATACTGTGCAATCCATTTTTAAATCCATCATCAAAATCTGGGTCTAGGTCACCGCAATAGATATTTGCCAGTCCGTAACCTCTGTCAATGATTTTTTCAATAGGCCATCTGTAGGCACGCACGCCCCTAGAGGTTTCGGTGGCTTTGTTGTTTTCTATAAAGAAGGCTTCCTTATTTGGTATCCAGTTTTCTGAAATAGAAATGCCCGAATCGGTGGACAAAGTATGATTGCCATAGAAGTTCAGACCAAGAAAAACGGGAGCATTACTAACTGCTTTAGGCGTAAAAAGCATAATAGAAAAGGAATGTTGTTTACCATTTCTTTCCATAGTACAGACTATTTCCTTTCTTATCGCTTTTCCGTTTAGGGCTTCATTGTCTCGATTAGTTACTTTAAAACTCGTTTTAACACCTTCTAAGTCCGTTTTACCGTAAACTTCAGATTCAAAAAGGCTCAAGGTTTCTGCACGTCTTTTGTTTTTCCAGTCGTTCACTGTTTTTCCATCTTCTAAAATAGGAGGGAGTTTATAAACAGGAACTTTGTCTTCATTATAATTTGCTGCTTGCTGTGCCATAATAGGGGTGATTAAGAAGGTGCTTATAAAAGCGATGAATAGGTTTTTCATGGGTTGTTTCTATAGAAATGATTGAGTGTTTAAATTTAAGGAAAATGTGGGAGCAGGATTTAAAATTAATGGATTTTCTAAGAGTGGCTTTAAGGACTAATAGGTTTTACGCAGTAAGCAGGAGGTGCTCAACAGGAACGCCTGCCGCTTCGCTCAAACTGACAATATTAGTGTTGATTTTAAGTCCATTAGATACCCGTACTGTCAGTTCGAGCGACACTCCCTGCCTGTTGGCAGACTGGGAGAACAGTCTTACAAGGATAATTTATCAGAGTCCTTATCGGAGACTCTCTTAATAGGAATAGAGTATAGCGTTATTTAAAGAAGTGCAAGGAGGTTCTCGTCTACGCTCGAACTGACAATAATAGTGTTGATTTTAAGTCCATTACATACCGTTCTGTCAGTTCGAGCGACAGTCGAGAACAGTCATTTTAGGGCAATTTCATAGAGGTTTTTAAGTCGAAAGGTCTCTAAAGGAGATTCTGCTAAAGGAAAAATAGCCCTAAAAACATTTATGTCAACGGACAACCTGATACAGAAATACTTTGAGGAAATGTCATTAAGCACTTCACCGATATGACCGAATAATCAATTTATTAAGCGGTGGTGTTTTTGTTGGTTTAAAACTGTTAGGTTGCGGGAGAGAAAGTGTAGGTAAATAGAAAAGAAAAAAATGAAAACAGCGATTCCAATAAATAAAAGACTATTTGAAATATTTACTCTCTTCACTAGAGAACCATTTGTATTACTTTATACGAAAGAATTGGAATTTTACTCAAATGGAAATGGTGGATTGGTAGGCGTTATAAGTCTTGACTTGATAGATAATGACTATTATGCCTGTATTTTATCAAGAGACAAATCAAAGCAATATCGAGCGGAATTAGTTATAGGGAACATTCTTGAAATTGAAGATGCAAGAGAATGGATTGCTCAAAAAATGGGTAGTAATTCAATAGTTCACCATGATAATAGCTCAGATCATTTTGATATATTTAAAGAATTAAATAACGAAGAAAAACGTCATCCTTATTTTAAATTATTAAAGCAAAACATTGGATTACTTTCAGCCAAAAGTGTTTTAGAGGAAATATCTTATCACTATAAAGATATTGATGGAAATTTCATTGAGCAGTTTCAATCGATAAACGGATTTGATTCTAGAATTTGGGAATTATTTTTATTCTGTTTCTTTAGGGAGCAATTTTTCTCATTTAAGAGAATGTATAATGCCCCCGACTATCTAATTGGAAAATTTGGTAATGATATAGCTGTTGAGGCCGTTATTGTAAGCAGGAAAACAGAATTGAATAAGGTTGAAGTTCAGACGGAGGCGGAAATAGAGAAACTTCTAAGCAATGAGATACCATTACTTTTTTCCAGTGCACTATTTGATAAAATGAAAAAGAAGTATTGGGAAAAGCAACATGTTAAAGGAATACCTTTTGTAATTGCAATTGCTGATTTTCATGATACCATGTCTATGACCTGGACATTCAATGCTTTATTGGAGTATTTATATGGTTACAGATATGAAGATTCTTTTAACGAGAAAGGTAATCTAAATGTTAAAGCAATAAAAATAGAACCCTATACTAAAGTTAACGGTACAAAAATTCCGAGTGGTTTCTTTTTTGAGTCAAATTCAGAGAATGTTAGTGCAGTAATTTTTTCTACATGTGGAACTTTATCGAAATTTAATCGAATGGGTAAACAAGCAGGATTAGGGAGTGAAGATAATATTTTGATTCGAAATGGTACTTACTTTAATCATGAAAGCAATGCCGCAAAACCAATCATGTCTAGTTATAAAGTGGATGAAACAAGCAAAGAAAGTTGGTCTGAGGGAGTTGTGATTTATCACAATCCAAATGCATTAATTCCACTAGATCTAAATTTATTTAACGATAGTGTTGCACAATGTTTTTTTGATGTTAATGATAATTTGATACGAAGTGTCATGCCTAAAATATTTCCGTATAATTCTTTTACTGAAAATGTAATTTTGCAATAGAAAAGCTTTCTGGGGCACCGAATCACTAAGATGCATTTACTTTAGTGTTAACTTGCTTTCAATAAGTAGTTTCTTGTGTAAGAAGCCATTTATCAAAGGATTTTCTGTTATAGGAAACAGACGAAAAAAAATATTTAAAGATGAAAAAGTTAATTGTAATTTTCTCGTTAATTGTTGTTTCATCTTCGCTAATCTCGGCTCAGAGTCTATGTGAACCTAAAACAAAAATGTATAATATTACTTCAAAAACGGGAGTGACTATTAAGTACATTGATTATGTGCTTCCAGGTTTAGACCTTATTTATGGAAAAGCAGATACAAAAGTAAAAAAAATCATAAGTGATGGTATAGTGGGCTATTTTTATGAGATTTCATACGAAAGTACAAAAGGTGCAAAATTGGCATCTATAGAATATCAGGATTTAGTAGATATTTTAATAGCGATGAATACATTAAAAATTGAATCTTAAAACGACCTTTTATTAAGTCCTGATTATTTGGAAAATAAGTTTGTAACGGGGGATGGATTTGAATTAGGTTACAATATTAGCGATGGTAAAGTTCTATGGTTTATAACTCTTGAAAGATGTGATTCTGGTAATTCTATTCGCGTTTATGATTATGAAACCATCGAGTCAGCCTTTAATTTAGCTAAGGATAAAATAGAGAAATTAAGAAGTTAAATTTCCCCTCATCAGAGTCTCCGCTAAGGACTCTCCTAGAGACCTTTGATAGGTTGAACTTAGCCAGAATTGACCCTTCGGATTGTGTGAAAAACTTTATATACAATATGAGTTTAGCAAGTCAAAAGGATTTTCGATTATAGAAAAAGCGGAACTCATGAAATAGTATTCTGACGTTGCTCCAGCTTTTATTTAATCTTCGGCTGATAAGAGTAATTTATACATTCGACTATTGAACGAGAGTAAATTTCAGTCTTTTTTGCCCTCGTTAAGAAAAGGAGAATAGAATTTACCTCTTTCATAGAGACACTATTATATACACCTGAGAACAGACCTAATTTGCACAGAAGAAGCCTTCCTCCTAAAACTCAAACCCAAACCGCACGACCAATCTATTATGGTTTCGGGTTTCTACGCTGGAATAATATTCATCTATTTCCTGAGTGCTTTCCGTTTTAAGGGATTGGTGTTTGTACCCAAAATTTAACACCCAGGCAGAGCCACTTCTAGTCGGAATTTTATAACCAATAGTAGGGGAGATGTTGAGGCCTCCTGATGTTTTGGTAGAAGAATTATCCTCGTGAAGAATGGTAGTACCGTAGCCGGCATCTAAACCCGCAATAATGGCTGCCCCTCCCTCCTTTTTTTGGACTAATTGCCTTCTTAAACCCAACTGAATAGGAACTATTAAGGAGTTATTGAACCAGTCGACCCCTGTGGTGAGACCAACAGCCGTTTTAGGATTAAGGTAAACGCCATTGAAAGTTTGTATAGTAATATTTGCCACATTTTTTACTTCATAGTTTTCTGTATTCTGCGTTGGGGCATAATATGAACTGTAACTATAATAAGGATAATAATTGTAGAAATTCTTAACTCGGCCAAACATGCCACCAATTTCGGTGATGTTAACAAACTGATACTTCTCAAATAATAATTCCGATTCTTTCTCTTGTGCAGAAACTCCCAGCGAGGCAAAAAGGCTTACAGCAACAATTAAGAGGGTAAGTGTGCTTATTAATTTCATAGTCTTAATTTTTTTCAACGCTAATTTTGCTCAATAATTTAAGATTTTTAGGGTCGCTATAGTCGTATTGATATAAACCGTCATTCCCCACCATTAGTAACAAATTTCCTTGCAAAGGAATGACGTCGAAGGCATTGACATCTTTGATGTGCTCTTGTAATTTGATGTCATTGACATTGTTTGCATCAAAACTTTTCAAGCCAAAAGTTCCTTCGCAGATAAATAGTTTTCCATTGTCAATCCCAAGGCCATGAGGATTCTCCATATCGTAGGATTTAATAAGCACGGGACGCGATAAATTCGCGACATTAATCACGTCAAGGCGATTTGGGGCTACACCACACCAGCCTTCTCTTAAGGTTACATAGGCAATGTCGTTTTCAACCACCACTGGGTCGCAGGCACGTGCATGCTCAAATACAGAGAGTCGCTTCGGGCTCATTGGGTTGGCGTTATCAAAAATATGCATGCCTGTATTAGAACCAATAAACAGCTTGTCTTTATATGGAAAAATGGTTTCAATGCCCCAGCCAAGGTTTATGGTGGTGGTAGAGTCTGGGTTTTGCTCATTTTCAATATTGAAGAGCGTCATGTCGTTTTGGGACACTGTATAAAGGTAATCTTCATAAACGGCAAAACGTGCCATAGAGCCTCCCGCACCTGAGTTTGCACCATTTGCTCCTGATGAGGCTGTGGGGGCCTGGAAACTATCATAAAATTCAGGACCCCAATTAGGCCAAGAACCGTATTTAGCACCACAATTGGTTTTAATAGTTTGCGTGACAGTTTTCCATTCATAGTCTATCACAGTTCTACTGTATGGGTCATATTGCCAGGCTATTCCATTATACAGACCACTTTTGAAAACATTTTTTTGACGTCCCACTTCTACTACATTTTTAGGGTCGGTGATGTCTAAAGCCACCATGTCCATATAACTGTCTACATAAAGTGTGTTGTTTTTTACCGCCATGTCTACCGCCCCCGGAATTTCTATAAATGAAAGCTTGATAGGGTTAGCTGGGTTGGCATTGTCAATAATGTGAACACCTCTTTTGGCATCACTGATAAAAATAAAATTGTCTTTAATATAAATTTTGGCTGGATTAATCAGCGTTGCTTGTGGAAGCACTCGTACACTAGCTCTTATGCTCTCCAGTGTAAATTTAACAGGAACCATGCGGCGAGAGGTAGTAGTGACTTCGCAATTATCTGTACAGGAAATCATAGTGCTTAAGAGCAGAATGGCGAAACCTGATTTAAGGAATGTAATGGATTTTATCATAAGGGTTTATCAATAAGTATGTGAGTGTGACCAAGTACTTAGGTGAAGTTAATTTTTGTGCAAAAGGTTGTATGAGATTTGGAAATATTTTTTCAAGAATCTTGAAAGGCTCGAAAATGGAAAGTCCTGAGTAATACGAATTTATAGTGGTATTACGCAGGTTACCTTTCTTTTAGATGCTATGGTGTGCTTATTAAAAACGCCTCATAAAGGTGGGTTAGAGGCTATTTCCGACCTATTGGTCCTCATGCGTCATGTGGTTTTCTATGTACCAGTTTCCGTCAATACGTCGCCACTGCGTTAAGTAGTTTCCAGTGAATTCGCCCTGATTAATTCCTTTCCAGGAACCTCTGTCTATGGCAATAGAATCTGCTATGATAACCTGTTTAGATTGGTTATTTGTAAGGCGAAACCCTGTGTCATACACCTCTTCAAAATACTCTATGATAGCAGCTCTGCCATGAATTTCGGGATATCCTGTAGGATTCATGATAGCATCATTTAGAAATATGGATCCAATGGCTTCAAAATCTCCTGCGTTAAAATTTTCAATAAGATTGGGGTTTATTTCTGTTAAGGGAGAGTTGTTCTTTGTGAGGTTCTTAGCTTTTACATATTCCGACATGCCAAAAAGCAGTATGGCTATTGAAAAGAGTAAGATGCTCAGTTTTGAAATGATGTTCATTTTGTTGTTTTTTAAGTTCGAAATAGCCGTATAAACTTTGGAGAATTTCCCGTTTCTGAGTTTATAATCCATGTGGTCGAGCTTATAAGAAAGCTTGCCAAACGAACTGTAAATTTCATAATCTAGGCTTTCAAAAATCAGTTTTATGGTATAGCTTCTGGGCATAACTTCAGCAGATTCTATTCGCTGTATGGTTCTTAGACTCACATTACATTTTTCTGCGAGTTCTCCCTGCGTGAAGCCTTTGGCTAATCTTAATTCTAAAATTTTCTTACCTAAATCTGGTTGGGTGATCATTCCTCTAAAATTCGATACAACATTAGTTTGAACTTAAAGAACATTCAAATTTACAGATTGTATTTGAAACGTCACATAGTCAAAAGGGATATGACATTCGTATGACACTTGCTGTACTTAGTTGATAATAAATATTTTAAAATTCGCCTTTGGGAAGGGTGAAATAATTTTAAAATCTGACAGCAGTACTTATCTGGATAAAAAACTGAATGGTCATAACGAGCACTACTTCTAATTTTCAGTTAAAAGCATGTCTGATTTTGACTGGGGAGAGACTGGTTTTACATTTAATCAATTTGCTAAAATAGATGGCTTAAAATTTCATGATTGCTGATTTTACGGGTGATAAACTGGCATTCGTAATTGCGTTTGGCGTAGTTCAGTTTTACATTTCCATGATTGGTCACATCCATTTCTAAAGGCAGAAACCTTCCCGCTTTATCACCTATTGCATTAATTAACGATGCTTTTTTTCTTGAAGTAGCAGCAAGGTAAAATCGTTCTGCCAATAACTTTTTAGCTAAACTAAAGCCTGAACCTTTAGAGACTCCGGTAATAAACCACACTTTTTTCTGACGCATTATTCTTTGTATTTAATTGATGACCCAAAGTTGGTGTGATGCACAGAAACCTACTTTTCCATATCTATTGAAGGTTTAGTCAAATCTACTTTTTATTAAAAAAACGAGGTCAAAAAAACTCGCACAGCATAATTTGAATAGGAATATTGGACAAATAGCTCTTCTCCAAAACCTTTAAACCTCATAAAAAATTTATAGCTAAAGAGTCCTTTTTTTAGAAAATAATCAGTCAAAAATTAGCAAGAGTGCCCTTAAAGAATTTCAGAAATTAGTCATTGCTAACGCTTCAGAGGTAAAAGGTTTGTCGCTTAGCGATACCGCACCTGATTTTACATTGCCAAACCCCTTTTGGAAAAATGTATTGTTGGCGGAAGCCTTAAAAGAGGGTTTTGTCATTATTAAGTTTTATCGTGTCCAATGGTGTCCTATCTGTAATCTTGACCTAAGAGAGATACAGAAGAACTTGCCAGAGATTCAGGCATTGGGAGCGACTTTGTTTGCTATTAGTCCACAAAGTCCAGATGGTGCACTTACAGCTGCACAAAAGAATGAATTAGGCTACGAAGTACTCAGTGATGCTCATCAAGAAGTCATTAAAGCTTATAATCTACAGTTTGACCCAGGAGAAGATTATCATCAACGTAGAGATTTGACCAAGGAAAATGGCGACGGTTCTAAAACACTACCGGTTCCAGCCACTTTCATTATCGGTAAAAATGGGAAAGTAGTGGCAGGTCATGTTGAAGCGGATTACACGCAAAGAATGTCTGCATTGGAAGTGGCTTTGAAAGCTTTGTAGGGAGATTTAAGTATTTTTTTTTTGGAGGCTCGGTTACGTGGAATTAGCATTGTCGATATAGATTTATAATCTATCCTAAACCCAATTGTCAGTCGCTGCCTGTCGGGAGACTGGGAGAGCAGTCTTATTATGGGTAATTTAGCAGATACTCTAACAGTGGATCTTAATGGAGGCGGGAGAGGCAGAGCTAATTAGTTGATAAGTAAGATGATTTTTGAGCTATAACCGAAGCAACTTCTATGCATGTGTGACTTTGGTTACCAAGTGTCTATGAAATATAAGTTAAGTTTATAAGTGACGTGAGGGGCTACTATTGAGACTTCACAAGTATCATCTCAAAAATAAACTATAAACAATATTTCTATGAAAAAGCTGTCATTTTTTGCTGCTATAATAATGCTGGTAGGACTTACTCAATGTAGAGAGGATGAAAATGTAAATAATTATGTTATCCCAATATATTTATATAATACTAGCCCAGAAGATATACATATGTGGATAACACATGAAAGTATTGGCCCAAATAATAAAGTTGAGGCTCAGCCATGGAAGAAGGGAAACTGAATTTCAGTTAGAAAAGAACGATTTAACTAATTTGCCAGGTGAAACTCCCCAAACTCCTGATGAAAAAGTTACGGTATACATAGGGAGAAACGGAGTAGAGCTTGGATCTAAGCCTTATTATGTAAATAATAAAACCCCTTCGTTAAGTTCAACATGGAATGGGACTTTCCTTGAATAGTAGAGGAGCTGCGATTATTTAGGCTGTCAGATTCTTATGGAAATGGACTCTACTTAGAAATGACGCTGAAAAAAACACTCTGCTCTAAGGAGAGTAAAAGGGTTTCGCATATCTGTTCATTCCCTTATGTCAGAGTCTCCATTTGGAGCTCTGACTTTGTAATATACTAAATCACCCCTTCCAAAACCTCCCAAACATTCTTGGCTAAGATTTTATGTCCATCTATGGTTGGGTGAATGCCATCTGTTTGGTTTAGGCTTGGTACTCCGCCTACGCCATCTAACAGAAACGGAATTAGTTTGACATCGTTAGTTTTGGCTAAATCTGTCCAGATATTTTTAAATTCTGTGGTATAGTCTTGTCCCATGTTTGGTGGTATTTGCATACCTGCCAATATGATTTTTGTGTCAGGGTTTTTCTCCCAAACTAGGTCTATAATAGCCTGTAAGTTGGCTTTAGTCTCTTTTAATGGAATTCCTCTTAAGCCGTCGTTTGCTCCAAGTTCCAGCACAAATACATCTACTTTTTGATTAAGCACCCAGTCTAATCTGTTTAATCCGCCCGAAGTGGTTTCACCACTTAAGCCAGCGTTCACCACGGTATAATCCATTTCTAGAGAATCTAGCTTGTTTTGAATTTTGGCTGGAAAAGCCTCCTCTAATCCCACTCCGTAGCCTGCTGTAAGACTGTTGCCAAAAAACAGGATAGTTTTGGAATTATTCTCAGGTTTTGAGGTGTTCTCTGTCTGCGTGCTTGTTTCTTCTTTGGTTTGGGAAGTACATGCTGCCAGTATCAATACTAGAAAAATAGGAATTAATTTATTCATAGGAGATTTTGATGGGTATCGGAATTTCTTCAAAAGATAATTATGACAAAGATATTAAAGGTTAGACAGCTGGGGAAGTCTTATAGCAGCGGCTCCAGACAATTAACAGTATTAAACGATATTTCATTCGACGTAAGTTCAGGTGCGACGTTTTCTATTGTAGGGCCATCGGGTAGTGGTAAAACAACTTTACTAGGTTTATGTGCAGGTTTAGACAAAGCCGATACAGGAACGGTGGAGCTTTGCGGTAAAACCTTAGAAAGTTTGGACGAAGACCAAAGAGCTTTAGTAAGAAATGAGGAAGTAGGTTTTATTTTCCAAGATTTTCAATTGTTACCTACTTTAACGGCTCTTGAAAATGTATCGGTGCCCTTAGAGTTGCAAGGTTCTAAGGAAGCTAGCACACGGGCTATGGAGCTTTTAGGTAAGGTTGGTTTAGGTGATAGAGTGCATCATTACCCATCACAACTTTCTGGCGGTGAACAGCAGCGAGTAGCTTTGGCAAGGGCTTTTTCTACCAAACCCTCTATTTTATTTGCTGATGAACCTACAGGGAATTTGGACGAAGAAACAGGGGAGAAGGTGATTAAACTCCTTTTTGAACTGAATAAAGAAGCTGGCACCACCTTGGTGATAGTAACCCACGATTTAGAATTAGCCAAAAGAACACAGCAAGTTTTACGACTAAAAGGTGGTAAAATCTTATCAAACGAAATCAACACCATAGTCTAATGCAGCATTCAAAAGCAAATTTTAAATGGCTGCTAAAGATGGCATGGCGAGATGGGAAAGCCAGCGGTAAAAGGCTGTTACTTTTCATGGCGTCCATTATTCTGGGAATTGCGGCGGTGGTTTCCATTCAGTCTTTTAGTAAAAATCTGAAAGATAATATAGGCTTACAGTCCAAGGCTCTCATGGGAGCAGATTATTTGATTGATAGTAAGCAGATACCTACTGAAGGTGTTCAAGCGATTATTGACTCTTTAAAGCCTGTTGGCAATGAAGTGAGTTTTGCTTCTATGGCTGCTTTTCCTAGCAAATCTGCCAATAAACTGGTGCAGGTGAGAGGTATTGGTGGGGCTTTTCCTATTTATGGGGAGCTAGAAACTGTTCCTGTTTCTGCGGCTAAAGCATATCAAAGTGGGAATGCCGCATTAGTAGATGCCACGGTGATGCTTCAGTTTGATTTGAAAATAGGAGATAGTGTAAAGGTTGGCAATACCACTTTTCCAATTGTTGGTTCACTAAAATCAGCACCAGGAAGTAATGCTTTTTCTACCACCATGGCACCGCCAGTAGTGTTGCCGTATGAGGCCATGGAAGCAACGGGTTTATTACAATTAGGCAGCCGTGTGGAGTATAATTACTATTTCAAAGCTGCACCAGAATTAGATATTGATGCTCTTGATGATAAAGTAGACCCAAGATTAGATGCTGATAATGCTGATTTTGATTCGCATACTTCCGTGAGTGAGCGACTGGGCAAAAACTATGAAAACTTTGCCAAGTTCTTAAACTTGGTTGCTTTTATTGCTCTATTATTGGGCTGTGTGGGTATAGCGAGTTCGGTGCATATTTACATTAAAGAGAAGTTAAAAGCAGTAGCGGTTTTAAAATGTATAGGTGCCACCAGAAGGCAGTCTTTTCTTATTTATCTTATCCAGATAGCTGGCTTGGGCTTCTTAGGAGGTATTATCGGAACTATGGCTGGTTTAGGTTTACAGGCTCTCTTCCCAATATTCATTCAGGATTTATTACCGTTTGATGTAGAAATTAGCATTAGTGTTCAGCCTATTATAATGGGCTTGCTTTTGGGTGTTTTTATGTCTGTGCTTTTTGCTTTGCTACCCTTATTGAAAACATGGTTTGTGTCTCCTTTGGAGGTTTTACGTGTTCAGGAAGACGAAAATCCTGCGAGTCAAAAAGCCAGTGCTTTGGTGCTATTGGCCATTGTGGTTTTTATATTTCTGTTTTCGCTATGGTTTCTTGAAAGCTGGAAATACGCTTTAGGTTTTGTTGGAGGTATTTTAGTTACTTTCTCCATTTTAGCGGGTGTCTCTTATTTATTTATGAGAGGCATCAAAAAGTATTTCCCTCATTCTTGGGGATTTACGGCACGCCAAAGCTTATTGAATTTGTTCAGGCCAAATAATCAAACCATGGTGTTGATTTTGGCCATTGGTGTAGGTAGCTTTTTGATAAGTACACTTTACTTTACCAAAGATATTTTATTGGCAAAAGCTTCTTTAGAAAACAGTGAAGATAGTCCAAATGTGATTCTTTTGGATATTCAAACCCCTCAAAAGGAAGCGGTGGCTGCTGCCATTCAAAACAAGAAATTGAAAGTATTAGATAACATTCCCATTATCACCATGCGGGTGCATAGCATCAATGGCGTGTCTGCAGATGTGATAAGGGAAGATACCATTTCTAAAAGAGGAAAATGGATAGTGAATCATGAATTCAGAACGACTTATAGAGATTCCCTAAGTGCTTCCGAATCTATGGAATCGGGTAAGTGGCCTGTGGCAAGAGAGGGTAATGGTTTAATTCCGATTTCTATCTCGGATAATTTAGCAAAAGATGCTCAATTAGAAGTAGGGGATAGCGTGGTTTTTAATGTGCAAGGCGTTTTAATGAACACGTATGTAGGAGGTGTGAGAACGGTGGATTGGCAAAGAATGCAATTAAACTTTTCAGTGGTTTTTCCATCTGGTATATTAGAAAATGCTCCTCAGTTTACCGTAATGACGACAAATGCTCCTGATGAGCAAATTTCGGCTAGTCTCCAGCAAGAGTTGGTTTCTAACTTCCCAAATGTCACCATTTTGGATTTAAGGCAAGTTTTAGCAACCGTTCAGGGTATTCTTGACAAAATTTCGTGGGTTATTAATTTCATGGCCTTTTTTAGTATTCTCACTGGAATTATAGTGTTGATAGGCTCTGTGAGAACCAGTAAATACCAAAGAATTAAAGAGAGTGTTTTACTACGAACTTTGGGAGCGAAGAGCAAACAGATTTTGAAAATTACCGCTTTAGAATATTTCTATTTAGGTATTTTAGGAACAGGAATAGGCATATTCCTGTCGCTGGTGGCGAGTCAGTTATTAGCCTATTTTGTGTTTAAAGCACCATTTGTTCCTTCTTTGGTGCCGTTCTTCGTGCTTTTGCCAGGGATTACGGGTATTGTGCTTTTGATAGGATTAAGCAATAGCAGGAGCGTTTTAAACAGTCCACCTTTAGAGGTTTTAAGGAAAGAGGCGGGGTAATTTTTTTAAAAGTTTGTTCTTTTTAGCTAAAGGGAAAAATCCCTCCATGTTATATTTCCGTTCATCTAAATCTAGCGTAACGGCAATATTAATTTATTGATCTACCGCTTATTATCGGTATTATGGGTAACAATAAACTTGTAGACATGAAAAAAAAGAAACTTTGTCCTTTAAGCGACTTACAGGATAGAACTCCTATTCATCAAATTATCAATGGTTTGGATCTAGTTTTAACCAAGTTTGATGACGAGATTTCCTTACTTTATGGGCGTTGCCTTCACAGAGGTGCTTTAATGGCAGATGGTTTTGTGGATGGACATAATTTAATGTGCGGACTTCACGGTTGGGATTATCGATTAGACACGGGTGTCAGTGAATACAATAATGAGGAAGCCCTTCACAGTTTTCATACAGAAATAATTGATGGCTGGGTTTGCACGGATGAAGATGAAATCGATGCGTATTTGCTGAAATTTCCTCAACCTTTTAATAGAGATGCCTATCTAGGGGAATTTGCAGATACACATCCAGAAACTACCGAACCTTATACGGCATATATCAAAGATCTTGCTCAGAATGGGCTTTCAAAGCACGGGCACCATGGGCCTTCGGCTTCCATGGGTGTTGACAGAAACCTTTTACCCAAATGGGAAAATATCCAATTTCTCCCTGCTCAATTATCTAAAAGACCGCTTTTTGATGAAGATCATGTACTTACTAAAGTGGTGATAGGTGTAAAAGCCAAGAAGCCCTTAAGACTTGCTATGCCCATTTTTGTCTCGGACATGAGTTTTGGTGCTTTATCCAAGGAAGCCAAGATTGCCTTGGCAAAAGGAGCAGAAATGGCGGGTACGGGTATTTGTAGTGGGGAAGGTGGGATGCTGGAAGAAGAGCAAGAAAGTAACTCCAAATATTTTTATGAACTGGCCTCAGCCAAGTTTGGATTTTCTTGGGAGAAGGTCAAAAAAACGCAGGCTTTTCACTTTAAAGGTGGTCAAGGAGCTAAAACAGGCACTGGAGGGCATTTGCCTGGAAATAAAGTATCAAAGGATATTGCTAAAGTTAGAGGTTTGAAAGAAGGTGAAACCGCCATTTCTCCCGCTGCATTTCCAGATTTGATTACGGCTCAAGATTTTAGAGACTTTGCCAATGAAGTTCGTGTGAGAACGGGCGGAATTCCTGTGGGTTTCAAAATAGCTGCGAGTAGGATTGAAGAAGACATAAAATTTGCCTTAGAGGTGGGTGTGGACTACATCATTTTAGATGGAAGAGGTGGAGGAACGGGTTCTGCTCCTAAAATTCTTAGAGATAACATTAATGTGCCCACCATACCAGCTCTGGCTAGGGCCAGAAAGTTTTTGGATCAATCTGGGGCTTCTGATGTTGCCCTTATCATAACCGGTGGTTTACGCGTGGCTGAAGATTTCGCCAAAGCTTTAATGATGGGAGCAGACGCTGTAGCCGTCTCAAACGCTGCTCTTCAAGCGATTGGTTGTTTAGGTATGAGGGCCTGTGGTACTAATAACTGCCCCGTGGGTATTGCTACGCAAAAAGAGAATCTTAGGAGTAGGCTGAAAATAGAAAGCTCTGCTAAGCAACTTTATAATTTCTTTACCGCTAGCAATGATCTCATAAAAGTGATAGCTCGTTCTTGTGGTCATAACGATATTGGACAGTTCGAAAAGGAAGATTTGAGTACCTTAGATTATGAAATGCATAAATTATCAGGCATTAAATATGCTGGAATAGGATAAAAACCGCACGATGTTCATTAAAAGTCTTTGACATTTAAATATTAAATATATGGAAGAAAGTATCAAGAATATTCATTCAGCGGTTCAATATTTGTCCGCAGCAGGTCAGAGTTTTTTGCCTAAGGAGAAAGATGACAGTCAGTCTAATTTGGCTTGGAATGCGGAAACCAACAGTTTGGAAACGAGAGACTTGGGTATGGGTGTGAAATTAATGCTAAGTCTAGAAAGTGGTCTTTTAGCATGGAACAGAACGATTGAAAAAATGGACCTAAGAAGCCATACGCACCAAGAAATATTAGCTTGGTTGACGGATACAAGTACTACTTTGGGTCTTACTAAGCCGTATTTGTTTTCTTTCAGTTATAAATTAGATTATCCCGAAATAGAAGCCGACGATAGATATTCTTTTAATTTAAGCCATTCGGAAAGCCTAGCACAGCATTTTACATTGGCACAAAAAGCGATGATATCTTTTTTGAAAACCAATAGTTTAAGTTCTGAAATACGAGTTTGGCCTCATCATTTTGATATGGGAATTTATACCAAACTAAAAGACCAATTTTTTCTTGGAGCAGGTTTGGCTATTCCAGATTCATTGGAAAATGAGTTTTACTTTTATGTCTCTGGCTGGAAGGATGGAATAGCCCTAGCGACTGAAGACTTACCAAAACTAACAGTAGGTTCATGGCATCCAAACTGGAAAGGTGCTACATTGAAATCAACAAGAGTTTCGGAAATGGCGGTGATAACCTTCCTTAATGAGGTTAAGAATATCTTTATTGCGAATAGTTGAGCGATTCTTGGTATATCTGAATCTGCTTTGGCAGAAAATTCGTTTCTAAGATAAATCTAAATTAACAGCAAAATGAAGACCGCAATATGGAATGATGAGGTGATTGCAGAGAGTGATGAAACCGTTGTAATAGAAGGCAACCATTATTTTCCGCCAAACACCCTCAAGAAGGAATTTTTCAAAGAAAATGAAACGCATACGACCTGCCACTGGAAAGGTGTGGCTTCTTACTATGACATAGAAGTGAATGGCAAAACCAATAAGGATGCCGCATGGTATTATCCCGAAACATCTGAATTAGCCAAGGGCATAAAAGGTTATGTAGCTTTCTGGAAAGGGGTAAAAGTGTCTTAATTTGAAATACAAATAGGCTTCGGGTTAATATTTATTCATGATTTTAATAAATGACTTCGCTATCAAATCACTTCCGTTGTCTGATGGATGCAAACCATCGTAAGTCAGATTAATCGCTTTTAAGGGGTTAGGATATTCGTCATAATCGGGTTGAAATTCATTTCCTTAAAGTCTGGATAAGTATAATTTTGATATAGACCAAATTCCCGATTTTTCAGTCTTTTGAAATTAACCAAATGCTCATATTTGAAGCCTTTATGGGCATAAAGATCTATTAACTTTAAGTTTTCATGTTTGGAAACGGCATTCGCAAATTGTTCTAAAAATTGCCCGTTTCATCCAAATGGTCTTTTAGGTAGTTGATGGAATCCTCAATGGCCACTCATGTGATGGTTTGGGGTGTAAAAGAGCTAATAGAAATAGAACAATTATGACTTGTTCATATCTAGGTTAAAGATTAGATGCCACCAAAATAATGCATTTTACCAAGTCTTGATTTTGCTAAAAGAAATACGCGATGCGTTTAAGTGTAATTTTAGGGAAAGCTTAAGATGATTTATAGCACTTTAATAGAAAAATGATTCAAACCCATTTGTTTTTTTGAGCCATTTGTACAGCCTCCAGTTTAGAATGCACGTGCAATTTTTGATATATATTTTCTATATGTTTTCTTGCCGTTTTTGGGCTTATGAATAGTAATTCAGCAATTTGGTTGTAGTTTTTGCCTTCCGAAATTTTCTCTAATATTTCTATTTCTCGGGTACTCAAATCAAAAGAGTCAGGGTTCAGTAACTTTTCTTGCTTTGGTTCGTGGCCCTGATTTCGAAGCAATTCCAGTGCTTTTCTGGCTATAATAGGCGACATGGGCGAGCGACCCTCCATAGTATCTTCAATAGCCTGCATTATTTTGGTTGGCTTTTCATCTTTGAGCATATATCCGCTAGCCCCCGCTTTTATGGCATCAAATATTTTAGCTTCACTATCTACCACGGTAAGCATAATGATTTTGATATGAGGGTAGATATTGTTAATCCATCTGGTGGTTTCAATGCCATCCATTTTTGGCATTTCTATGTCCATCAAAATAACGTCCGGAATGGCTTCTCTTACTGCGTCTAAAGCATCTTGCCCGTTATGAGCCATAAAAATAATTTCTAATTCGTCAAAGATTGCCAAGTTATTTGCCACGTTTCGGAGCAAAGCAGGGTTGTCATCTACAATTCCAATCTTGATCATTCTTATTTCTTTTTACAAATGTACTTTTAGATTGTTTATTAGTGCAATAAGGCATTTGCCGTATTCGCTTATTCCGTTTCCGCTATTTCTAAAAAAGGCAGTGAAAATGTCACTGATGTGCCAAAATCAAGCTTGCTCCCTAATTCAAATTTTCCGTGTAAATTTTCGACTCTATTCTTCATATTGAAAAGTCCTAAATGTTCCATTTGTTGAACTTTAAACTGTTGATTAAATCCTATGCCATTATCTTCTATTCTGAATATAATATTTTTGGGGTCAGCTTTGATGCTAATATTGATTTTGGTGGATTTGGCATGTTTCAAAATATTCTGAAGGGCTTCTTGAATGACTCGGAATGCATTTAGGGCAGTTTCAGAGCGTAGTATTTGATTCATTCCGTTTTGGGTACTCACTTCCCATTCTATACTTTCAGGAATCGATTTAGCTAAATAATTCTTAAGACGACTAGCGAAGTCTGTAACAAAGATCTCTTCCGTTTGGGTGGCCCAAATGCTATCTCGTAAACTTTGAACGGCGAGCTTTACACTTTCATTTAGGTTTTGAATATTTTCACCGTTCAAGTTTTTTTTGCTTGCCAAATAAGCTGCATTTTCAAGTCCAGTACTGAGGATAGTGAGCTGTGAACCAACATGATCGTGTAAGTCCCTGCTAATACGTTCCTTTTCTTTAAGTAATTTTAATTCATTTTTAATAGCAAGATGCCTTTGTCTCTCTTTTTCAGATAGTAAATTTTTAAAGCTCAAACCCATACCTATCATCAGAATAAGGACATCAAACGAAAAGCAGAGTATTTGAATTTCTTGACCCAGAAACCACTGATTTCTTAAAGCTCCTAAATTTCTTAAATAAGACAGCACTGTGAAAATCAACAAAGGCGTAATGCCTACTAAATACAATCGGGTTCCTATTGGGTTTGTTCTCTTTTTAAGAGCCGTAAAGACAATAATAAAACTGGTAATTACAGAAGAAAAAAAGCTGAATGAAGTAAACATTAAAAGCGGATTAGGCACATAGTTATAATTGGTGGAGTAGTAGGAAATAAGTTCTTTCTGGAGAAATATACTCAACATTAAAAAAATGGTAAGCCACCAAATAAATTTTAATCCACCGGTAAGCTTATAATTGCCTAAAGTGAACTTTTTAACAAAAAGTAAAAAAGCAAATTGCCCTATCCAAACGGCCCATTCCTTAAACCCAGATCCATCAAATAGAAATGTTCCTTGCTGATAATAAGGCAAATAATTACCGACTACAGCATGAATAAAAAGTAATTCAAAGAAGACATATAAGGTATAATAGAGAAAAGTGAGGTCTTTTGTGAACAGGAACATAAAAAATGAAAAGAATATAATGGGTATGACCAGACCGGTGAACATACCGAAAATGCTTGTAGAGCGAATTTTCTCTTTGTAAAAATCGGATTCATTCCATAGATGTATATTCCCATTTATCAACATAACCTTTTGTGAAAAGCAAGTGTAAATAGTTGAACGATCACCAGACTTTAAGGTGACTGGAAGAATGAAGTTTTGATGTGGATACAGGCGATTTTCAAACATCGTTTTCCACGATAATTTAGCCAATACATGCTGATTGGAATCATAAAACTTTACTGAGTCTAACCAAGGAGATTTTATTTCTAAAAAGTATTTTTTCTCGTGATTAGTTGGATTCTGAATTCTAATTTGAAACCAATGGTTTGCTCTGTCTTTTCCGAAATTAATATCGTCTCGTTCAAATTTCTGAAAAGGAATCTTGCTGATGTCTTTCTCAGTAAATGTCTTATTTATATCCCGGAAATATTCAATTGTATTTTGAGCGGTTGATTGGTTCAGCCACAAACAAAACAGGATAATTAAAAGGGCTTTAAACATTTTAAAAAATAGGGCATTTGCCTTATTGATAAAGGATTAGAGTTCTTGGAGTTTTGCTTAATGAAATTTAGTAAAAGAAAGCAAAACAAAGTCATGAACAGATTAAAGTTTTTAAGAAACATAGAATTGAGGCCGGAAGAAATACTGCTCGTCGAGTCTGACATAAATTATTCTTGGATTTTTCTATGTAACGGTCGTAAAATAATAATTGCAAAAACCCTAAAGCAAATTACAGAGATAGTAAAGGGAACTCCTATTGTAAGAGTAAACCGACAGGTGATGCTCAATGCCCTTTATATTAAATGCATATCCGCTGGAAGTACTCCTCAAAAAGCTGAATTAATTGATGGGAAAACAGTGACGTTCTCTCGTCGACGTGCCATCAAAGCTCAAAATCACATTGAAAAATATTTAATTAATACACTTTAATAACTATCAAAATGAAAACAAAAATTTTACTATACGCCCTTTTAATGATCTTATCTACCCAGCTTCATGCGGCAATAATTACTGTTGTAAATGGTGATAATTTGCAAACTAAAATTAGCGGAGCTACCGCAGGGGATATTTTGATAGTTGGGCCTGGTACCTACGGTGGTAATGTTGAAATAAACAAAAAATTGACCTTATTTGGCCCCGGCTATAACAGATCTTCAGGTGGAGACGCTGTTTTAAATGGTGTATATTTCTGGATGCAGCCGGGGAGCGATGGTTCCTATATTTCTGGATTTGTGGTCAATGATGTCTTATTGTGTTCAAACAATGTAACATTTATTCGCAACCGAGTGGGCAATTCCCTTTATATGGGTAGCGATGGCACTTCCAATTATATTACCACAGGCATTAAAATTTTGCAAAATTATTTGTGCACAAATAATGTTGCTGTTACTGATGATAATAGAGTCCGCATAGGGAATTCTGCGGCTACAACTCAAACTAATTATTTGTTTAAAAACAATATTGTAATGACAAAAATTTCTTTTGTCCATGATAATAATTCCACAGGAATAGTAGAAAACAATGTTTTTGATCCGGATAATAATAATCATCCTCATTCAGGATATTATAATAATAATTATAGTGTTTCTGGTGGCATAAATGGCGTTTCTTTTTATAATAATATTTTTAAAGGCAAATTTCCAAATGCTGATAACGGCATGTTCATATCTCCAAATAATACACCACTTAATTTCAAATGGAATATTGTGGACGAGTTAACCAACTCCGTTACACTCCCTGCTGATAATTTAGTTACCACTTCGGATATTTATTCGGGCTACCCGACAAATGTTTCTGCTTTAAATAATGCAGATGGAAGGGTAATTCTTAAGCCTCTCTCGCCAGCAATAAATTATGGACGTGCTGCCCCTTATGGTAATGGAGATACGCCAATTGATGCGGGTGCTTTTGGAGGATCACAGCCTTATGTTTTAAACGGCATTCCTATTGGCCCGTACATATATAGTATGAATGTGCCACCGCTAGCTGCAGCAAATAGCGTGATACCTGTCACAATTAAGGCTAAGACCAATAATTAAACTTCAATAGCTCTTTAGCCTTTTTCTTAATTGATAAATTAAGAAGGTGTGGGAACTATGGAGCAATGATAATTACCTATCATGAAAAAAATTATTTACTTAATCATCCTCGCCTTATGCTTTCTAAATAAGGCTGAAGCACAGATTGTATCTGGCGAGTATTTTTGGGACATAGATCCAGGAGTTGGCTTAGCCACGGCACTCACAGCACCAGAAATAGCTACTGGTGCAGTGGATGAAAGCTTTGATTTAAACATTACGTCTCCAGCATCTGCCGGTCAACATATCCTTTTTGTCCGATTTAAGCAAAATGACACCCTCTGGTCGCAGGCTTATCCCCAGAGTCTTTTTATCAGCCCTGAAAATTTACTCTCGGGTGCATTAAGTAAAAAAGATACCTTGGAAGCCAAAACAATAGAACATTATTGGAATGGAAACTCTGGAAGTTCTGTACTAACCGTCCTTCCGGCTTCTGACACTAATTTTAATCTTACGGTTGGTTTGTCAACTAGTGGTGCTTTACCTGGTAGTAATACTTTCAACTATCGAATAAAAGATAAATTTGGTCTTTGGACGGGCTGGGCAAAAGAACAAATTCTCGTATTAGGGGAGTTGCCTTTACCCACCATTGATTCCATTAAATTTGCGATAAAACCTTCCAAATATAGTTTGACAGGAAATATTCTTACTGTCAATTTTAATGATCCAAATGACAAATTGAATTTGGCTTTTAAAAGTATTCCTAGTGACACCAATATAGTGGTGGGCAGAAAAGATATTCCTACTCAAGGACTTAATCATGGCATTCAAATATTGAGTTTTAAAGCCTTTGCTAATAATCGAGTTGTAACAGATATTTCTGGATCTGATACTTCAGCAATATATCAAGTTGCGGTGATGGTAGACACTACCATTAAAATGAGTATTGGCGAACCACGCTTAGCAAATGGAACGCTTTCTACGGAATTTTGCCCAGGAGGTGTTATCAAAATCCCTATAGATACAACTGGAAATTGGCCCAGAAATCATCCTGGAATTACAAGTACGTTTTCAGTGAAACTGTCGAATAACGTTGGTCAAAGTTTTGTGACCATTAGCAGCCAAATGAACAATGCTGGAGATACCTTAGTTGCGACTATTCCTGCGAATAATACATTGGGTAGCGGATTTAAAGTGATGGTAGAAAGTACGAATCCGATGATACGAGATACTGCAAGCAGTACACTTACTATTGGCCTAATACTTAGTGCTTCGGCAAATATTCCAATTGTTTGTGAGGCCAGCACTTTAAATTTAGGCGTAAGTTCCAATGTTCTGGCTTCCTATTCTTGGACGGGGCCTGCTTCTTATTCAGCTTCCGGAAATGCTCCAAATAGGATAAACATACCTGCGAACGGAGGTGGTACTTATTCGGTAAGTTCTGTTTCTACTTTGGCTGGTTGTACTGCTTCGTCTATTGTGGCAGTAACAGTGAACCCACTGCCTATCATTACGCTTGGCAGCAATTCGCCCGTATGTATGGAACAAACTATTAATTTAACTTCCACTTCTGCTAGCAACACATTTGTTTCTTGGTCGAAAGGCATCACCAACTTAGGTGGAACAGCAGGTAATAAATCTATTTCGAATGTTGCCTTAGCAGATTCTGGTTATTACAAAGTGACCTATTCATCTCCCGCTAGTTGCTTAAAAACCGACTCTGTTAAAGTTTCAGTAAAACCTCTTCCAGTGCTTTCAGGAATTACTTCAAATTCTCCTATTTGCTCGGGTAATATCTTGACTTTTGGGCTGAATTCTACTTCTGGATCAACATATGCTTGGACAGGCCCGAATGCATTTAGTTCCACAACAAATAATCAAAGTATTTCGAGTGCTGGAACGAATGCGAGTGGCACCTATTCGGTAACCGTAACTATGAATGGTTGCACGGTGAATACAACAATGGTGAATGTAGTAAATCAAACACCGGTAGCCAATGTCACAAGTCCTGTGTCAATTTGTGCGGCCACTCAGCTGCAGTTAAACATCAACAATACTCCGACCGCCACTTATGCATGGACAGGTCCATTGAGCTTTAGCTCGAGTGTAAAGGATCCTATCGTTTCGGCAAGTTCTAGTCCAGATATGGGTGGTACGTATTCCGTAACTGTTTCATTGGGGACGTGTTCTGCTACTAGTTCGGCTAATGTAACTGTAAAACCTTTACCTGTGCTATCAGGAATTAACACAAATGCCCCCATTTGTTCTGGTAATACCTTGACTTTTGGGCTGAGTTCTACTTCTGGATCAACATATGCATGGACAGGACCGAACGCATTTAGTTCAACAACAAATAATCAAAGTATTTCGAATGCTGGAACAAATGCTAGTGGTACCTATTCGGTAACAGTAACTTTGAATGGTTGCATGGTGAATACAACAGTGGTTAATGTAGTTAATCAAACTCCAGTAGCCAATGTAACAAGTCCTGTATCCATTTGTGAGGCTACTCAGCTACAGTTGAATATCAACAATACTCCGACTGCCACTTATGCATGGACTGGCCCAATGAGTTTTAGCTCGGTTGTAAAGGATCCTATCGTTTCGGCCAATGCAGCCATTAATAGGGGTGGTACTTATTCCGTTACTGTGAGTTTAGGTTCATGCTCAGCAACCAATACGGTACAGGTAACCATTCATGCAATTGCAATTTTGGTTATCGCCAATCAAAGTGCACAAGCTGGTGGAAATGTGAATTTAACCTTGCCAGCTGTAACTTCTGGCAGCACGTTCCCAAATGGTACTGTTTTGACCTATTTTACAGACCTAGCGGGAAATAATATATTGGCAAGTCCATCAAATATTACTGTATCTGGCACCTATTATATCAAAGCAACAGCTCCGGGGTCTTGTGTAGTTATACGGCCGGTTGTAGTTTCTATATGCGGTGGAACATTTGATCCTATTACAAATCCAATTAGTTCAGGAACAGTCATAAATGTTTCGGCACAGAAAATCTCCGCCACCAATGTTATAAGCGGATCAACTACAAAAGTCACGTATCGCTCATCAAAGCATGTTGAGCTTTTACCTGGTTTTAAGGCGGATTCGGGCACTTTATTTATTTCGGAAATTGGTGGATGTCCGTAGTTTTTAATGACTCTCTCAAAAAAAATAGTAAATGACATTTTAAGGTCATTTTAATATAAAACCTCAATGTTTTTAGAAATACCATTCATAAAATAGGGCGTTTGCCTTTTTGAAAGCTCTCTTCAAGTTGCTAAACTTTGTCCTATTAAAAATAAAATTTTACTCCAATGAAAAAACTAATCTTTTTTGGTTTTCTTTTAATAGTGGCAATTTCATGCAAAAGAAAACCTTCACAGCTGATCCCGACATTTCCGAAACTGTTTGCCTTATTCAAAAAATCGAATATGATGAGGGAACTTATGAAAAGTACTTTTTTGACTCAAATAAAAAGCTCACTAATTGCATCTTAACTTATACTGACCTATAAGATGAAACAATAATAGAACTTCCTCAGAAATACGAATATAATACGGCGGGAAATCTATTGAAAATAATAAGTTCAGAGGATAAGTACACATATGATGCCAGTGGAATATTTACAAAAGTTATATTTACTGATGACCAAAAATGAGATTTATGAAGACAGAAGCATTGTTTAAACTAAATATTGTGAACTACCCCGAAACATCGGAATTAGCTAAGGACATAAAAGGTTACGTAGCTTTCTGTAAGGGCGTAAAAGTGTCTTAATTTGAAATACAAATAGGCTTTGGGTTAATATTTCTTCATGATTTTAATAAATGCCTTCGCTATCAAATCATTTCCTTTGTCGGATGGGTGCAAACCATCGTAAGTCAGATTAACCGCTTCTAAAGGGTAAGGATATTCGTCAGAATCGGGGTTGAAATTCTTTTCCTTAAAGTCTGGGTAAGTATAATTTTGAAATAGACCAGATTCTGGATTTTTCAGTCTCTTGAAATTTACCAAATGCTCATATTTGAAGCCTTTATGGTGATAAAGATCTATGAACTTAAAGTTTTCATGCTTGGCAATAATGGTAATGGCATTCGCAAATTGTTCTAGAGATTGCCCGTTTTTTTCTTTATAAGAGCCAAAAGCGTTGTTTTTAGTATTGGCGATGTACACAAAATCTACTCTTTTAAGAGGACTTACCAAAATGATGGGTGCAACTGGATTGAGGCCTTTTAATTTGTCAATAATGATGCGGTAGGAGCCATAAAGGGTTTTGAAACCAGTATTATTTTCATAATCGGCCATGGTACCCACTGGTTTTCCTGCCCACCAATCGTTGGTTCCTAAAAAAACAGAGTAGGCATCCGCCTTTTCTATATCCAAATCATCAATTTTTTCGGCAATTCGACTAGCGGTCCAGCCATTGTGACCTTGGTTTATGTAATTGATATAAGGCAGTTTATTTAGCACTCTGGTCATATAACCTTCCGTAACACGATTGCCCGTTTCATCCAAATGGTCGTTTAGGTAGGTAATGGAATCTCCTATGGCCACCCACTTTATCGTCTTAGAGGAGAATGAGAATACTAAAAGGCAGAGAAGGGCTAAAAGGAAGTTTCTTTTCATGTTTGGGCTGAATAATTAACCCATAAAACTATGGATTTTTAGACTAAAATCCTGAATGAAATTGTTTTCACATTTTCTAAAATCCAGATAATGTTATGGTGTTTTGGATAATATTTTGACTCCTATCATAGCTCCGAGGGATTTTGAAATAGTCGGAAAGGTTTCATAAAGTGCTAATAATAAGGAATAAATGATTATTTTAGTTTAACAAAAAAGCACCATATCATGAAAAAAGTATCAATTAAGTTATTTTGCTTCCTTTTGTTCTTAACAAGTTTTCATGTTTTCTCTCAATCTGGAATTGTTTTACCTCATGGGATTAAAGTACCGGAAGTTGAAGATTTGGATCAAGTGGTTTCCCCTGTAGAAGGCATGATGGTTTATAGTGAACAGCAAAAAGGATTGTACCTAAGAAAAGGAAGTTCTTGGGAAATATTAAGTGAGGCTGTACTCAACAGCGAGGCTCACATTTTTGTAGAAATAGACGGGGAGTCACCTGATTTATATGATGAACTGGTAGGTAAAGGCGTTCACAATTCCGACTCAAAAGTATTGGAGATTGATTTTAATTTTTATAGAGATGCCGCAACCGGACGCACACGAGGGCCCGTTTATTCAAATATAAAATTCAAAAAGAAACTAGGAAGGACCACTTTAAGAATTCAAAGGTCTATTCTATTGGCTTTAGCCTATCCAGAGGTGGTTTTCACTTTTTATGTAAGAGACCCTAATACTTCAACAGATATACCTTACTACAGATACACTTTTGAAAGTGTCAGATTCCTGTCCGACGAAATAATTGGGCCGCATCCTGAATTAAATACCCTCATTCAAAGTTCACCCGTAAGAAATCCTAAGAGCTTGGTGGAGGAAATTAGTCTTGTATTTGACACAATAACA
>NZ_JBSRVI010000013.1:0-14136 GCF_055134445.1 Arcticibacterium sp. | reverse complement strand
GAAGCAACAATCGATAAGGAGATTCAGATTTAGAGCTAGTTTAAAAAATACCTAAAACCAAAAAAGAGAAACATTTCTGTTTCTCTTTTTGAGCCTCCTATCGGGATCGAACCAATGACCTACTGATTACAAGTCAAGTTCCATTATCTTCCTTTGTTATACCAATATTTCACTTTTACCTAACTATAAGTAATTTATGTAAAATTAGCTTCTTATAGTTTCCTTTATTTATACATTTATGAATCAAAAAGTATGTAAATTGTATGCAAATAAATAATACCTCCCTATGCTAAATGTAGTCACACAAATCCTTTTGGATAAAAGATTTCAGAAAAAAGATTTTACATACTCAGTCAAACTTCGACTAACTTTTAATAGAACACAAAAATACTATCCCGTAAACATCTCCCTTTCAGAAGAAGATTGGGAAAAAACTCAGTCGACCAAACCAAAAGGTAAAATGAAAGAGCTACAATTAGCATTTCAGCTTTTTGAACAAAAAGCCAACACTGTACTATCAGGAATGGAATCATTTGATTTCAACACTTTTGAAAAGAAATTTAATAGTAAGCCGACTGCTCAAAAAGATGTTTTCTACTTCTTTGAAACATATATATCAAAACTTAAAAACGAAAAAAGAGCCAGCACCGCAGATAGCTACAAATGTGCCTACAATAGCATTCGCACTTTCTTTAACTCAAAAAGAAGTAAACAATTACCATTTTCAAATATTGACACCAATTGGCTTCAAAACTATGAAAACTGGATGATTGGAAAGGGCAAGAGTTTAACGAGCACTGGTATATACTTAAGAAGCCTTAGGACAATATTCAACATTGCAATTGAAGAAGGAGTTATCCAAAAAGAAACCTATCCATTCGGCAAACGTAAATACTCTATCCCTGCAGGACAAAACATAAAAAAAGCATTAACAATATCTGATGTCAAGAGAATAATAGATTATCAAACTGAAACAATTGCACAAGAAAAAGCCAAAGACATTTGGATATTCAGCTATCTATGCAATGGAGCGAACATGAAAGACATAGCCATGTTAAAATGGTCAAACCTAGATTCCAAGAAAATTACTTTTATTAGAGCCAAAACAGCAAGAACAACGAAGCAAAACACCAAACCAATAGTTGTAATGATGCTCCCAAAAATCAAAGAAATTATAGACAAATGGGCAATCCCTTCATCTGACCAAAATGAGTACATTTTTGGTGTTTTGTATAACAATGATACTCCAGAAACTACACTAAAAAAGACACGACAATTTATAAAAACCACAAATAAGTATATGAAAAAAATTGGCACTGACTTACAGTTTGAATTAAAGCTTACTACATACTCTGCCAGACATACTTATGCTACCGTACTAAAGAGGTCTGGAGCACCAATAGAATTAATATCGGAAAGCCTAGGACACAAAGACCTCCGAACTACCGAAAACTATCTAGATAGCTTTGAAGATGACGAGAAACAAAAGTACCAAAACATGTTACTTGATTTCTAATTTGAAAATTTCAAAAATAACGGTTCGAATCCCTGCAGTTCCACTTTGTAAAACCTCAACTGTCTTATTACTAAGTAGTTGAGGTTTTTTATTTGGATTCTTTCCCGTATTTTTCCCGTAATTCCGATTTGTCATATCTTAGAAAATGGTTACTGCCATATTGCTCTCTAAGAATTAATAGCCCAATTATAAAAACTAATTCTAATTAAACGGTTAGTTTATTCATTAAAACAAGCTCCTAGCAATCGTACTAGTTAGCCAGCCCCTATTAATGAAAGATTGGCTTGAAGCATCGGTATAATGGCCAGCAGCAACGTTCTTGCCGTCCTAATTCAACTGGATCGCCAGCCCCAGCTACTGAAGGGGTGGTTTGGAGAATACGAGCTCAACATTGATTTTTGCCTGTTCGTCCTAATTCAACTGGTTGGCCAGCCCCGGCTACTGAAGGGGTGGTTTGGAGGAAAAGGTGTGGTTGTCGGTTACGCATAGCCCAAAGTCCTAATTCAATTCTTACTGAAGGGGTGGTTTGGAGGCCTACGCCATTAGTGGTAATGGTGATTTGTCCTAATTCAATGCTTACTGAAGGGGTGGTTTGGAGAAATATTCTTTGCTTCAATAGCTTACAACGTCCTAATTCAATGCTTACTGAAGGGGTGGTTTGGAAAAGTGATGAACAAATTCATATTCCGGCCAAAGTGAGCCACCCATTCCGGTTCAAAGTGAGCCACCTGGATTTTCTATTTTAGGAATGATTTGATGGCGATGCAATTTATTAATTGATTTTGTTTTTTGTTACTTTTCTCAAGAATTCTCCTTCTAAATTTATCCTTATTGCTTGATGAATTATTCTGTCTAAAATGGCATCGGCTATAGTGTTGTCATCTATGTACTGATGCCAAGTTGATACGGGTAATTGGGAAGTGATAATAGTGGCATATTTATTATGTCGGTCCTCGATGATTTGCAGTAGAGCTAGTCTAGCTTGTGTGTCTAGTGGAGTGAGTCCCCAGTCGTCTAGTATCAACAGTTGCCTTGATTCTATACGCTGTAATTCTTTCCTAAAGGCTCCATCTATTTTATCCGTTTTTAGTTTATTGAGTAGTTTTGGTAGAGAGTAATAGGCCACTTTTTTGCCCAATAAACATGCTTGGTGTCCTAAGGCAGATGCCAAAAAGCTTTTTCCACAGCCTGTGGCTCCTGTAATAAGGATATTTTCGCCTCTTTCTATGAAGCTACAGTCTCCCGAGCTATGATGACATCTTTATCTAAATTACGAGTGCTGGCAAAGCTTACTTCTTGAATACTGGCGTGGTATCGGAATTTGGCATTTTTGATGGCTAAAGTACTTCTGCGGTGGTTTCTATAAAGGTCTTCGGCTTCTAAAAGTTGAGCCAGTAGCACGTCTGTTTGGGGTCTTTGATGGGTAGGCATAGAGTTGATGGCTTCGTATCTATCAGCCATGCCTGTGAGTCTAAGATTTCGCATTGATTGTAAGGTGTTGTTCATTTTTTAAATGTTTATTTATTGATAATAAGATACTCCTCTGATGTTTTGGTGAACTATTTCTGGTTCACTTGGCAAACTGTCTTTTACTTCTTTAATAGCATGTTGAAGTATATATTCTAGTTTTCTATAAGAGATAATGTCATACTGGATACATATTTCACAAGCCAACTCTAATTCTTCTTTTCCATGTTTTTTCTTTAGCTGCAAGACTCCTTGGCAGAGCTTAAAGCCTTGTTCAGGATGTTTGCTTTGGGCCAAAATTTGATTCATTAACAACTGGGTATTTTCGCCGATTTTGGCTCCTTCTGCTTCGAAAAATTCACTGGACCAATTGCTATAATATTTATGTTTAGGATGTAAGTGAGCAGAGTTTGTGCTGTATTTATGTTTTATTTTAAGTCGCTCATGAATAGCTATTTGATTATAGTCCCAATAGATAAGCACCTGCTGATTGCTGTATTTGATACTTACTTTTTTGCCTACATACTGATAGGGAACAGAGTAATGATGTTTGTCTTCGGATAAGACTACGTGACAGTTGGGGTGCACCTTGGCTATTTGGTATTTACTAAGTTCAAAGGCCTGATTAGGAAGAGCTTTTAGTTTTTCCTTTTCTAAGGTTTCGAACTGCTGCTTGCGGCTACCAATCTTGTTTTGGTAGGCCATGTCGTTGTGCCGATCTACCAGCTCTGTAATAGCGGCATTGAGTTCATGGATAGAATAAAAGGTCTTATTGGCAAGCTGGGCATATACTCGTGTATAAAGTATTTTCACTGCTCCTTCTACTAGAGCCTTATCTTTGGGACTATAGGCTCGAGTGGGTAAGACGGCCGTATCATAGTGTTGGGCAAAATCGGCCATACTATGATTAATTTCAGGGTCGTATTTACTAGCCTTAGTAACTGCTGGCTTAAGGTTATCGGTTACTATGGCTGATGGCACACCACCAATAGATTCCAAACATGCCCCTAAACAGCCTAAAAAATCAGGGCTTTGCTGACTCTGGCATGCCATCCCAAAAGTATAACCACTACATGCCAATACGCCTACAAAAAACGCTACCTGTGCAACTTCTCCTGTCTCATAATCAATTATTTGTTGTTTTTTGCCAGCAAAGTCGACCATCAATTTATCCCCAGCTTTATGTTCAAAAATATAGCTGAGTTCTTGGGTTTTTAAATACTTTGAAAAATGGTCACAATATTGCGAATACCCCGGGCAATTGGCATGCTCAGATTTATAATTCTCCCATAAAAGTTGCTTGGTTACGCCCACCTTTTTAAGCTCTTTTACGGCCCAGTTAAAGTGTTCTTGCAATTCTAACTGAGAGACATTTGGTTTAAAGCCAGGCTGTACAATTTCATTAAGTTCTCTTTCTGGTAGCTTATAAAGCTCTGCTAAACTATAGGTATGTGACCCAAATATGCCAACATATTTATCTACCGTATTTCGAGAAATAGATACAGTTCGACTTATATATCGACGTGATTTGCCTTCAATTAAAAATCGTAAAATCAGATGCAGTTTGTTCATAGATAATGGTTGATTAGCCATCTTATTGATATTTTATTTATCAACAAGATTACCATCAAATCATCTAAAATATAAACTCTAAAGTGGCTCACTTTGAACCGGAATCACTGGCTCACTTTCACCCGGAACAGGTGGCTCACTTTGAACCGGAATATCTAATTTGAGTAAGTTTTTCGACGAAGTAGAACATTACAAACTTCTACAGCTTATCTACAATAAGGTAAAATGCCCCATCACTCTGCGTTTAATACGCAAGTGGCTTCGTGTACCTATCATGATAAATGGTAAGTTACACAAACGCCGCAAAGGAGTACCACAAGGCAGCCCACTTAGTCCATTATTGTCAAACATCATGCTTGACCAACTGGATAAAGAACTCAAAAGGAAAGGCTTAAAGTTCGTTCGCTACGCTGATGATTTTAGCATCTATTGCAAATCAAAAGCAGAAGCCAAACGGATAGGTAACTATGTTTATCTCTTTCTAAGAGACAAACTAAAACTACCCATCAACAAGGCGAAAAGCGGCATTCGTCGACCTTCTAACTTTGAGCTATTGGGTCATGGCTTTGTGCCTACTTACAAAAAGGGAGAGAAAGGCAAATACCAACTTGTAGTAAAAGAAAGCAGCTGGAAAAGTCTAAAACGCAAGCTAAAGGCAGCCACCAAAAAGACCAAACCATACAGTTTTGACCTGAGACTAGCCAAAATCAAAGAAGTTTATAGAGGATGGGTGAACAACTACCGCTTAGCTAGTATTCACGGCAAACTCAAAGCTCTTGACGAATGGTTAAGAAACAGGTTGAGGTATTGTATTTGGACTGACTGGAAAAAGCCGGAACGCAAGCGAAAGAACCTGATTAGGCTTGGAGTAAACCAAATTCAAGCGTACCGATGGAGCAGAACTAGAATGGGAGGATGGGCAACTGCTCAAAGCCCTTCCGATAGCTATCGGAACTTAAGACTACCATCACGCTTGAGAAGTTAAGGTTACGTGGTTACGAAAGTATGTTGGAGTTTTATCAACGCTTGCAACCAGAGATTCAATGAACCGCCGTACCGATAGCTATCGGTACGAGACCCGTACGTACGGTGGTGTGAGAGGTGTACTGGCGGTTAACTGACCGTCAGCCACCTACTCGATTACCAGCTTTTTTCATTATTTAATATATACATCTAATCTTTCCAATTTGCCTTCAAACGGTTCTTGTTCAGTAAGGCTGTTCCATAGTTCTGAATTTATTAGCTTCTCTGGAAGTTTACCTTTAAAAGTATGGTAGGGCTTAATATTTTGACCATGTTTAACAACCCTACTGTTGTAACCCAACTTCTTGTTTGAATCTAATATGTCAATGTATTCAATCTTGTTTTTTAGTTTTCTTACACCATCAAAATCTTGTCCACCAATCATCATTAATTTCCCTTCTCGTTCAATGATGTAGTGGTCTCCTTCATCATTATAACTCTTTATTTTTACATATCTATCAATATTGATTTCACGTATTTGAGCGATACCATTTTCAATTATTGCTTCCTTCTCTTTTAAGAATTTTGGAATTCGAATCAAGTCTTTGATTTCCAATATTAACAGCCATATCAAAAAAAACGAAATGATTGATAACGGAATGATTAACCAAAGTGTTGAGAATTTATAAATAACTACAACGAATGAAACGAGCACTAAAATCTTGATTACAGCGGATTTCTGTGTTTTAGGATAATAGGATTTCGTGGCCTCTATTTCCTTTCTTATTATTTTTTTATCCTGTACGGATAGTTTTCTTTCGTATTCCTTTATCAATGTTCTGTGTATTTTTTTTATTGCTGGTAACGGTTTGTATAAGAATAGTTGCGGGTTTGTATGCGAGGATTTTCCGAAGGAAAATCAGACGTTACAAACACGCAACGACCTTTGACTAAGCACTAAACCGCAATTATTTTTATACGGTGTTGAACTCAACCCAAGGTAGCTAAAGCCAAAACTCAGACTATCCTAAATTAAGCTCATAATCAAAATATATTGTTATGAGTAAAAATAAGGAAAATTATGGATGGTTAAATACCAGAACTAACAGTGCAAAAACTTTGATAGAGCGAGCTAAACTGGAAGTACCTGGTTTTGCAGAACACATCAAGAAGTTTGAGCATCAAATAACTATTAAAAGCTATGCTGCAAGCACTGTTTTTAGCTATAGCCGTGGCATAGCACAGATTAGCTTATACTTCAAGAAGTCTCCGCTTGATTTAGAACCCGATGAAATAAATGCCTACCTGTACGAATTGGCAAGAGATAAAAACCTAAGCGAAACCTACTTTAAACATGCCGTATATGGGCTTAGGTTCTTTTTTAGAGTGTATGAATTAGAGGACAAAGCACTACGATTGCCAAATTTAAAACGACAGTCTGCTATTCCGACGGTTTTCTCACAGGCAGAACTAAAGAGGCTTTTCAAAGCACCACAGCGTCTAAAACAACGAGTTTTACTGACATTAATTTATTCAGCAGGACTGCGAGTGAGTGAAGTTTGTAAACTGAAATTGACAGATATCGATTATGACCGTAAACAAGTCCACGTCAGAGAGTCAAAGAATGACAGAAGTCGGTATGTAATCCTATCCGACTTGATATCTAGAGGCTTGAAGCAATACATTACGGGAGCAAAACCTAAGGAATATCTCTTTAATGGGAGGGCTAAAGGAAGTCCATTAGGTCATGGAGCAGTACAGCAAACCTTCCGACTGGCCATGCAAAAGTCAGGAATAAAGAAAGAGGCTACCGTGCATACTTTAAGACACAGCTTCGCTACCCATTTATTGGAACAAGGCGTAGATATAGTGACTATCAAAGAGCAGCTCGGTCATGCTAGTCCCGATAGCTATCGGGAGAAACCACAATGATATATCTGCATGTGGCCAAGGTGAGTAAAGTAAATGCTCATAGCCCTTTTGACAAGCTTTATGGCTCGTCCAAAGCATGAGGTAGCAGATATTATTCATCGTTTTAGAGCCGACTTAGAAAAGCAGTACGAATTACCCGTACAAGTAAAGAAAACGCTAACCGTACTTGGGAACTGCCGTACGTTAGCCATGGGTGGTCATGTGAGCGTCTGCACAGATTGTGGCTCAGAAAGTATAAGCTATAACAGCTGTCGCAATCGACATTGTCCTAAGTGCCAAACGGTAAATAAAGAACGATGGATACTGGCTCGTGAGTCTGAACTGCTCCCGGTGCCTTACTACCACCGAAGCGTCGGACCGTATGTCTTCACACTTCCGCATTGTTTTAATGAGTTGTTACCTAAACATGCTACTGAGATTTATAATGGACTTTTAAAAGCCTCATGGCAGACCATCCAAAGCTTTGCTGCAGATTGCAAGTTTTTGGGTGCAAAAGCAGGCATGGTGAGCATCTTGCACACCTGGGGTCAACAGCTTTGGCTGCATCCGCATGTCCACTGCATAGTGCCAGGTGGCGGACTCACCAAAAGAGGCAAATGGAAAGCAGCCAAGTATAAAGACAAATACCTGTTCCCTAAACGAGCCATGAGTCTTGTTTTTAGGGCAAAGTTTATGGAGCTACTTCGCCAAAAAATGGAAGTTCCGCAAACAATAGCCAAAGCCGCATTTAAACAAAACTGGGTAGTGTATGCCAAGCGGCCTTTTGCTAGCCCTAAAACAGTGGTGGAATATTTGGGAAGATATACTCATAAGGTGGCCATAAGTAATCACAGACTACTGTCTGTAAACGACTCTCAAGTTAGCTTTAGCTATAAAGACTATAGGGATTCTAGCAATAAAAAGGTAATGACTCTAGGTGGTACTGAGTTTTTGAGGCGTTTTGTACAGCACATTTTGCCCCATGGCTTTATCAGAATACGGCCGGGCGGCGTTCCGCACTATGGATTTTTAGCTTCTAAAAACAAAACCAAAGAATTAAACCAAGCCAAAACTGAATTTAAACAGGCACAGTGGGAAAAGAAGCACTATAGCTGGCAAGAAATAGCAGAAGAAAAACTAGACATTCAGCTAAATAAATGCCCTCATTGTAAAAGCAATACACTAATAATGATTAGAAGCTTAGAACCCGAAAGAGGACCACCAAGAAGTATAAAACCAAACTTAACAAAATGGTAGACAGTAAAAATGATGGCTCAAAAAAAATACTCCAAAAAGGAGCTGGGAGAGCTATGTCTATAGCTGACATTTTTACTAAAGATGGGTATTTAAAAGGCTGGAGTAGTCGGAAACTTAGGCGAAATCAAGGGAGCAAAATTGAAATTATAGTTACAGAAACCCCTTCTTAAAACACAAATAACAAACGAGTTCCATTGAATCCCTCCCGATAGCTATCGGGAGCAAATATCTGGGGGCTTAAGCTCAACAGAGGCTCAAATGAACCGAAGCCTTACTTCGCTGCATTCGAGCCTAATTGTTGTGTTTTCGTTCTTTATTTTTCATTTCTTTTGTGTATGTTGTAGTGAAAACTCTTTGCAAACACAGGAACGAGGATTCCAATGCGCTTGAACATGCTTGGCTATCATACTTCAATTGGAATCAATGTCCTAATAGGAGAATAAATATCTACATCAATTTCAGGTGCTTCAATTGTAACAATTAAGCTGTACCTAACAGTAGAATTATACTTTTCAAGTGTTTTTCTCATTCTATACCACCCAGAAACAGGATAAACTGCTATTCTGTTTCTTGTAGCTAAATCCGCACCCGAACCAATCCAAAAATCTCGATGAATTGACCCTTTGTCTCTATTTCTAGAACCAATAATCCATTTTTCTCCAGAAAAACCACTTTCACCCTCTTCACGAGTGTTTTTATTAACTCGTTTATGAAAAGTTTCAGTGTCTTCGTTTGGTTTAATTACATTGAAACGCAAACCATGAGATTGATAACTAAACTTATTGCTATATTTTCTACTTCCAGGATTTGGTTCAATAAAGTAGGATAGAGTAATATTTAGTTTTACGTCTGTTTCACTAAGACTTTCTTGAAGGACTTCTACAGGCCATGGTAGTTCAAAATAATGAATATCATTAAATTTAATATTTCCATCCTTTTTGTATGGTGTTATCTCTTTTTCAGATAATAAAGTTAATGAATTTTGTGCGCTGTAGAGAGCTTTTTTCAAATTTGGAACACCATAGCCAAAGGATCTTAATAAATTTCTTTTGTCATTTGATTCTATTTCTTGAATGTTTTTTCCTCCTAACATAGTCTGTGTCCATTCAGAAGAATGAATCATTAACCCTCTTATTGTTTCAGGCCATAAATCGGGATATTCATTTTTCAATTGAGCAGCAAAGCGTGAGGCTAAAGCAGTTGAAGCACTTGTATCACCGAAGGTTTGTAATAAGGTTGTTCGATAATCTTTGTGAGTTGTTAAAAGTTGTAATGAATCTGGGGTAACTATGTCGCCTCTTTGATTAAGCAAGTTTCCTCCCTCCATTACCAAATCTGGTTTAATAGCCCATTCATTTTCCCAAATTATGGAAGTAGAATTAGAAGGAGACATTCCTCCACGTTCCGCCAATAATTCTGAATCAGGAAATTCTATATTGTCTACGGTATCCATTTCAGTATAGGCTCCAACGGTAACCACATTAAAAGCCTGAGCAGGGTCATGCACCGATTCATAAGAATTTTTACCTGGGAATTCATCTGGAGTTTCAATAAAAACATTTCCACCTGAAACAAAGAATAATTGTTGATCTAAGTTTGCGTCTTCATTACCAAAGGTGATTTTGTCCAAAGAAGCAGACCAAGATGAAGGGCGTCCATAATATGCTTGATCTTTATCAGTTACAGCCATGCAGTATATACGAGGTCTAAATGGAGCCGAAATAATAGGGGAACTAACTGCCTGAATAGTGACAGCTCCATATAATTCAGGATCGTGAGGATCACGATTGTTAATTAGTTTTACTGATTCTACTTGGTGAAAAATTTGAATGTTACTTGTTGCAGACATTACGGTAGTAAGGTTGCCGTATAACGCAAGTCCAGCCATACCTGTACCATGTCCACCTCTTGGCCAACCATCGTGAGTCCCCCAGTCTTCTGGCTTGTAGCTAAACAGGTTGTTTTCTGGGATAAAGTTCGATAAAAGTGGATGTTGATTTTGAACCCCTGAATCTAATATACAAACTGCCACACTATTTTCATTTGTATGATTTTCAATCCTACCTTGGAGTTCATTAACGGCATCTTCTTTTTCCAACATATTTAAGTTGGTAAAGAAGTCAGCAGTTTCTTTAGGTTTTCTAAGTTCAGCAAGATTATCCAACAAAAAAAGTGATTCTGAAAGTTGACGAGGCGAAGCTTTTACTAATTTTATAAAATGTTCTGGGAAGATTAATTCTTGTTCAGAAATTTGAGCATCAACTAAACCCAATTGATAGATTATTTTATCGTATTCAGAAGCGGGCTCAATTCCTTTTTTCTTTCTAAACCAAACTTCCCACCAAACTACCTCATTTTCTTCTGGAAATGGATTTTCAATAGGCTCTGTCCAAAATGCCTCTAATGTTGCAAGCTGAATAGATTCAATATTACTTATAAGCTTGTTGTTTTTTGGCGTTTGTGTTTCTTCTCCTTTATATCTTGTGTTCTCTGAAATGTATTCATTTACCTTTGTTAAGAAATGACTAATTCCTCCTTCAGTTAACATTACATTTACCCTATATCTGGATCCATCTTCTGTAGTTTCCTTTTTGATATTGAGAAGTTGAAATTTAGGAATTGTTGCATCACTATTGAGGCTATCAAAAGCAGGTTCAAAATCGTAGTCAGAAATAAATTCCACATAAACAGCATCATCACGAACGATACCGTCAGGAAGATCAATTTCTTTTAAAGAATCAAACTGTTCTTTTATTCTATTTATATGCTCCTGAATTCTGCTTCCGTGAACTCGTCTATCACGAATTTTGATTGGTGGGGAAGTACCACGTTTAGGACTTACATATTTCCCAGTTTGAGAATAACCTTCAATTTTTATATGTTGTAGAGGGTTTTGGTCAGCCATTTCAAATTATTGTTTTCGCTTATCTAGTGAAGTCAGAAGAGATGATACAGAAACTTTGGTTTCACCCATAATTATCATCTCCTTTATAGCTTCTTCACAAGCTCCAACAATATCTGAGTAGCTAAGTCCAATGGCTTCTTTTGCCATTTTATCAAAAGAGGTTCTTGCTGATAATGAGAATCCAGATAGATTCTTTTTTAGAACTTTTTTAATCTCTCCAATTTCTGGCAATGGATAACGAATAATATCATCAAACCTTCTAAATAGGGCTTTATCTAGTGTTTCAGGTAAATTAGTTGCCGCAATTATAATGCTATTAGATTGATCTTTTTCGATATTGATAAGAAAGCTATTTAGAACTCTTTTTATTTCTCCTACATCTTGCCCTTGATTACGTTGTGCACCAATAGAATCAAATTCGTCAAACAAATAAACTCCTCTATGATCTTCCATTGCATCAAATATCATTCTCAATTTTGCAATGGATTCTCCCATGAATTTAGACATAAGACCATCTAGTCGAATTATGAAAACAGTAAGACCCAATTCTCCTGCTAATGCTTGAGCTGTCATTGTCTTTCCACAACCAGGTATTCCTGTCAGTAATAGTTTTCTTTTGGGGGTTAGATTGTATTGTCTTAGAAGTTCTACTTTTCTTTGTTCTTCAATAACACGATCTAAAGATTCTCTAACTTGTTTATCCAAAACCATATCATTGAGCTTAATTTTGGGTTGAAATACCTCAATGAGTTCATTTAATTCCCTTTTTGGTTTAGATATTGAAATAGTCTTAGCACCATCCAAAAAGGAATTTGAACGACCTTTTTTTGCTCGTTCAATTAGATTTTTGAGTTCTTGTGCAAAAGTGGTATGTCCTTTTCTAGCTTCAGAAGCGGCAATTTGCATAGCAGTTGCAAAGAATCGAGATTCATCCCCGTCCCCAAACGATTTGATTAAGCTTTTTATTTGTTCTGCTGCTGCCATTTTAGCAAAGATACGCTTTTTGGTAATGTATTCGATTTACAATATATTTTTTGTTCGTTTAGCTAATGAAACACAACGTGTGTGGAGACGCAGGCCGACGTTTAGGAGGCTTGTCGTTCTCCACGGTGTGTGTGCCTTGAATGGCGAATTTAGTTCTTAAAAAAGAACAATCCAAAGGGTGAAAGTCCCGTAAGCAGGGGAGTCGTTACCCCAAGCTAAGTAGGTGGCAAGGGTGGGTCGGGTGACTGACCATCTGAAGTAAGGAGGACTACGATGTCTGTACTGACGACAATTCCATTGCGGACAGCAACTACATACTGAGGCTATTAGGTCGGATGAGGTAACACATGCTGCCAAAGTCCAAAACTCAGCAATGAGACAGTACCGAAATAGTAGATGTAGCAGGGATAGACAAAAGGATATTCACCTTACCGAGGGAGCTCTCGAACCATACGCGTATGGATTGAGAAGTCAGCAGAGGTCATATTAGGTAAAAGAAACGAGCGAGGATTGCCAAGACCATACCCTCGAGGACTCACAAAATACTTAAGGACTGAACATTGAATCGCGTCTGGAATTAGTCAGGAGTCATTGATAGCCTGATTTTAGAAAGACAGAAAGTTTAAACTATGATAGAGCAAGTTTTACAAGCTAAAAACCTTACCAAAGCTCGCCGAAAGGTTGAGTTGAACGGAGGTTCGGCAGGCGTCGACGGAATGCAAACAACTGAGCTGAAATCGTATATCGAACAGCAGGGAGAATGCATACTGACTTCGATTGTCAATAGCAAGTATTTACCAAGCCCTATCTTGGCGGTAGAAATACCGAAAGCAAGTGGTGGAACTAGGATGCTGGGCATTCCCACCGTAACCGACCGATGGTTACAACAAGCTGTAAGTCAGCAATTGGCTATGAAGTTTGTCCCGATAGCTATCGGGAGACTTTGAAGACGAAAGCTACGGTTTTCGCCCAAAGAGGAATCTGCATCAAGCAGTTTTACAAGCCCAAAAGTTCATCAATGATGGCTTTCAGGATATTGTTGACATTGACCTAAGTAAGTTCTTCGATGAAGTAGAGCATTACAAACTTCTGCAACTTATTTACAACAAGGTAAAATGCCCAATCACTCTGCGTTTAATACGCAAGTGGCTTCGTGCACCTATCATGATAAATGGTAAACTGCACAAACGCCGCAAAGGAGTACCACAAGGCAGCCCATTGAGTCCATTATTGTCAAATATTATGCTTGACCAACTGGACAAAGAACTCAAAAAGAAAGGGCTGAAGTTTGTCCGTTACGCTGATGATTTTAGCATTTACTGCAAGTCAAAAGCAGAAGCCAAACGGATAGGTAACTATGTTTATCTCTTTCTAAGAGACAAACTAAAACTACCTATCAATAAAGCAAAAAGCGGCATTCGCCGACCTTCTAATTTTGAGCTATTGGGTCACGGCTTTGTGCCTACTTACAAAAAGGGAGAGAAAGGCAAATACCAACTTGTAGTAAAAGAAAGTAGCTGGCAATCGTTAAAACGCAAGCTAAAGGCAGCCACCAAGAAAA